>JALZIX010000285.1 GCA_030860025.1 Actinomycetota bacterium | reverse complement strand
GCGCTGGCCGGTTTTGATCCGCTTGGTCGCGAAGGCAGTGCCGGTCACGGCCGGCAGCCCGTACTCGCGACAGACGATGGCCGCGTGGCTCATCATTCCGCCGCTGTCGGTGACGGTCGCCTTGATCTTGCCGAACAGCGGTGCCCAGCTGGGCGCGGTCAGCGGCGCGACCAGGATTTCGCCGTCCTGGACCTCGTTGATCTGATCGGGCCCGAAGATGACCCTGGCCAGTCCCTCAGCCTGGCCAGGTGAGGCGGCCATCCCGGTGAGGGAACCGTCATCGACGTCGTCGTCGCTGCCCAGCCATCTCTGCACCGCGTCGGTGGTGATGCCCCACAGCATGATCGTGAACGGCTCGGTCACCACACTCGGCGGGGGGCCGAGGGCCGGCTCCGGCTGCGCGGTCTTGAGCGCTTCGATGATCGCCTTGCGGCGCTCGAGCTCCCGTGGCCAGTAGTGCTGACCGCGCCCGGGCGCGCCAACGGCCCAGGACGAGTAGAGGTCCCACATCGCCTCGGGCACCTCGTCCTGCTTGAGGTAGAAGATGTCGTCGGCCTCGGGGAAGTAGCCGGCCTCGACAAAGACCGAGCCGAGCTGGCGCATCTTCCGCCACAGCACCGAGTGCGCCCAGTGCTCGACGTAGAAGTTGTGATTCTCGACGTACGGGAAGACCGTACGAGCCAGTCCGAGCTTCTGCGCGAACGTCTCCTTGTCCTCGTCGTTGTCCAGCAGTTCGGTGTACTCGTCAACGATGCGGTCGCGTTCGGCCCGTACCTCTTCGGTCGGCCGGGCCAGGTCCACGCCCTGGTTGATCTTGGCGATGTAGTCGCGGATGAACGCGTACGGGACCGCACGATGCTCGATCCAGATCTTGTCCGTGTGATAGAAGCCCGAGCCCGTGCTGAAGTTGAACCACGGTTCCGCGGCGACCTCCCACGCCTTGATCCACTCCCGGCCTGAGTCGGTCTCGCGCAGGGCGTCCTCGACCGCTTGGGGGTCGTCTGCCCTGCTGAACGCCTCGCCCACGTTGAGTTTGATCGCCAGGTGGGAGAGCTTCTTGAGCTCCTCGTCCGGCTGGAACAGGTCCACCTCGACCCCGGCCACCATTTTGGCGATGCCCAGGTCCGGGATCAAGGGCCACGCCTGCTTGCAGAACCCGAAGAAGTCCAGGTACGCCGCATAGCCGAGGTTGAGGAACTCGAAGTGGTAGTGCCAGAGCTTCAAGCCGAGGTCGACCAGGCGGTGGTAGTTCTCCTGCGCGGTCAGCCCACTGCCGGTGCCCTGACCGGAGGTGATGACCTCGAGGTCCTCCATCTCGGGCAGCGGCTTGAACTCCAGCGACTCGATCTCACCGATCAGCGCCCGGATCTTGGTCAGCCAGTTGGCGTAGAGGTCGTTCCAGTTCGCAAAGTAGTGACCGGCCCGCTCCATGAACAGCGGGACCCGTCGCTCGATCTCAGCCGGATCGGTCACCCCGACGGGAGAGAGGTAGAAGTACCCGTTGAGCAGCCGGTAGTCGATGCCCAGCGCCGGCGGGATCATGTAGTGCCGGGTGTTGTACTGCGACAGACCGGCGATCGCGAAGATCGCGAAGGTCGCATCCCACGGGGTCAGCACCGTCGGCCAATGCACGCCGTCCTGGAACCAGAATGTGTTCTCCTCGTACTCACGGCGGTCCTCGCTGAACACCAGTGAGTAGTTGTAGAGCTGCTCCCAACCCTCCGCTCCAGGCGGGACCGGCACGTCGAACGGGCTCGGGAACTTGCGATCGACCATCTGAGGACCTTCCTAAGCGGCGGGTGGAGCGGGGTCTGTCGGGGTTCGGTCAGCGGGCAGTCGGCGTGAAGCGTCTCTATGAATCCGTATGGGTGTGCAGCGGTGCGGTGAGAGTGCTGACGATCGAGCTGAGGTAGTCGCCGCCTCCGGTCGTGAGGCGTTCGCGGGGCTTGCGGGACCACACGGTTTCCGGTCGAGACTGGAGCAGGACCACGTTTTGGCCCTCCGGAAGATCGGTGTCGACAGCCCACTCGATGTCCTGCGGCCGGCCGTAATGCTTCTCGGCACGACGAGCGAGCTTGGCGACGGCCTTGATCTGGTCGTCGGTGAGGCTCGGTGCGCTGGCCCGCTGCGGATCGAGCTCGACTCGGCGAACCCGGTCGTCAGCGCCCAGCGCGTACTCGCACTCCTTGGTCGATGTTTGGCGCCTGACGATCTCGAAGAGCACCTTGTCGACCAGGAAGTTGTCCGGCGTCACCTCGCCCGAGACCACCGCCTCGCCGAATCCCCAGGCCGCGTCGATGGCGATCTGGGACCGGTCGCCGTCGCGCGGGTTGAGGGTGAAGGCAACCCCGGCGGCGACGGGTCGCACCATCTTCTGGACGCCCACGCACATGTCGACCGTCTCGTGTGAATAGCCCATCTTGGCTCGGTAGGCGACCGCCCGGTCGGTGTAGAGGCTGGCCCAGCACGAGCGGATCCGATCGAGGACGGCATCGGCTCCGCGGATCCACAGGTAGGTGTCGTGCTCGCCGGCGAAGCTGGCGTCGGGGGAGTCCTCGCAGGTGGCCGACGAGCGAACGGCCAGCGGCATGTCCGTGGCTTGGCAGACCTCGTCGATGCGCGCGCAGGCAGCCCGGATCTCGTCCTCGATCGACGCGGGGAGCTCGGCATCGCGGATCATCGTCCGGGCCTTGTGGGCGGTGCTGGTCAGCGCATCGGTGTCGGAGTGGTCAAGGCCGGCCAACAGTGCGTCGATTTCGTCATGCAGTCCAGACGGGCGAACTGCCGCTTGGAACGCTTCGGTGGTCACGGCGAACCCGGGTGGCACCGGCATTCCCGCCTGGGTCATCTCACCGAGGCTGGCGCACTTGCCGCCCAGGTACAGACGCAGCGCGGGGTCGTACTCGTCGAACCACATGATGCTGGTCATCAGCCGGACTCTCCTTGTTGCCCGCGATTTCCACCACAGGTTGCGGCGAGGTTACGACACGCGTTCCTCCATGCGATACGTCCTTCCCGCTCCGCGGGACGCCATGCTAGGTTGCCTGGCATGGCTGAGCCAGGGCCCACCCGCCCCGACGCGTCCCCCGGGCTACCTGCCGCCCGGCTCGTGCCCGAATCGGGTCGGACCTCAGCGTTGTCGTCGGTGACGAACGCGGCCCGGCTGCTCAAGGAGTTCGGCCACGGGCGCGGCGAGCTGGGCGTCAGCGAGCTCGCTCGTCGGCTGAGGCTGAGCAAGAGCTCGGTACACCGGCTCCTGATCACGTTGACCGCCGAGCGGTTGATCGAGCAGGACTCCGAGACCGGCGCCTACCGCCTGGGGCTGCTGATGTACGACCTCGGCGTCTCGGTGGCGTTGCACTCAGAGATCCACGCTGCTGCGCTGCCGATCCTGGAGCAGCTGCGCGCGCTGACCAAGGAGTCCGTCCAGGTAGCTGTTCTCGACGGCCGCGAGGTGGTCTACGTCGACCGGCTCGAGAGTCCGCACAGCTTACGGACTTTCGGGCGGATCGGGCACCGGATCTCGGCGCACTGCACGTCCACCGGCAAGGTCTTGCTCGCCTATCTACCCGAGGACGTGCGGGCAACACTGTTGACCGGCTGGAAGCTGACGCCCATGACTCCGTACACGATCACGGACCCCAAGGCTTTCCGGGATGAGCTGGCGCGGGTACGTCTTCGCGGGGTCGCCGAGAACGTCAATGAGGGCGAAGTGGGCGTGGCCTCGATCGGCGCCCCCATCCGCGATGCCCGCGACCGGGTCATCGCCGCAGTCAGTGTCGTCGCCCCGATCGTGCGGTTGGAGGGGCAGTCGCTGCGCCACCTCGAGCCACAGATCATCCAGGCTGCGGCGGCGATCTCGCATCGGCTGGGCTGGCGTGCGGAGGCTGGAGCTGCCGTGCGGGTGAAGGGAGCCTGATGGCCGACCACGCGGCGATCGCGACCTCGCTCTACGAGGCTCGCCGTACCCGGGTTCCGATCGCACCGCCGTCGGAGACCTCGCCCGGATTGACCGCCGAGGACGGGTACGGCATCCAGCAGTCGTTCGTCTCCCGCCTGGTGGCCGAGGGCGACCGGGTTGTCGGCTACAAGTTGGGCCTGACGAGCAAGCCGATGCAGTCGATGTTCAACGTCGACATTCCCGACCACGCGCCAGTGATGGCCTCGTTCGTGTACGGAGACGGCGGCGCCGTACGGGCAGCCGACTTCCTGCAACCTCGCATCGAGGCCGAGATTGCCCTCGTGCTCTCGGATGACCTGTACGGGCCAGATGTGTCCACAGTGGACGTACTGCGGGCCAGCGCAGGTGCGGTTGCCGCGGTCGAGGTCGTCGACAGCCGGGTCGCGGATTGGAAGATCACGCTGCCGGACACCATTGGGGATCTGGCCTCCTGTGGCGCCGTTGTGCTGGGCGGCCAGATCGTCCCCTTGAACGGCTTCGACCTGCGCCTGCTCGGCATGATCTTCAGCCGGGGCGGAAACCTAGTGGCAACTGGCGCGGGCGCTGCGGCCCTTGGCAATCCGGCTGCAGCGGTCGCCTGGTTGGTCCGCACATTGCATGGATACGACGCGGGACTGAGCGCCGGCCAGTTCGTGATGACCGGCGCCTTGCATGCGGCTGTACCGATCGCCGCGGGGGAAGTGTGGCGAGCCGAATTCGATCGGCTCGGCAGCGTCACGGCACGGATCGTCTGAGACCGACAGAGAGAGGACAACGCATGACTTCGGCAAGTCAGCCCAAACTTCCGGTCGCCGTGATCGGTTCCGGCAACATTGGCACCGACCTCGTCATGAAGCTGCTGCGCTCGCCAACATTGGAGGTCGTTGCCCTGGTCGGCGTCGATCCCAGCAGTGAAGGTTTGCGACTGGCCGGCGAACGTGGCGTGACGACCTCGACCGACGGCATCGATTGGATTCTGGCTCACCAGGATTCGATCGCGCTGGTCTTCGAGGCGACAAGTGCTCGGATCCATGCCGCCAACGCCCCGCGGCTGGCCGAGGCCGGGATCATGGCCGTGGACCTGACACCGGCGGCGGTGGGGCCCAAAGTCGTACCCCCGGTGAACCTTCACGAGCACCTCGACGCCCCGAACGTCAACATGATCACCTGCGGCGGACAGGCCACCGCGCCGATGGTCGCGGCGGTCGCCTCGGCGTGTGAGGTCGCGTACGCCGAGATCATCTCGACGGTCTCCTCGCGGTCGGCCGGGCCCGGCACACGGGCCAACATCGACGAATTCACGCACACAACGAGCAAATGCTTGACCGAGGTAGGTGGCGCCCGGCACGGCAAGGCGATCATGGTGCTCAATCCCGCTGAACCACCCATCCTTATGCGCAACACCGTCTTCTGTGCGCTGCCTGAGGGCTACGACGAGCACGCGGTCTCCTCTGCAATTGAGCGGATGGTCGCCGAGGTTGCCGCCTATGTTCCGGGGTACCGGTTGAAGAATCCGCCGGTCTTCGACGCCGGGCCGTACAACACCCCGGGTGGGATCGCCCCGGCCCGGGTGACGGTCCTGCTCGAAGTCGAAGGGGCGGGGGACTTCCTGCCCACCTATGCGGGGAACCTCGACATCATGACCGCGTCGGCCGTGCGCGTAGGCGAGGCTGTCGCCGGAGCCCGGACCGCAACCCCGAGCGGCGTGCTCTCATGACGGCATCCCCCGACATGATCGCGAGCGTTGCCCCCGCCTTCAGACTCACCGACTCGACACTGCGTGACGGCTCGCATGCGATCGCGCATCAGTTCACGAACGAGCAGGTGCTCGGCATCGTGACTGGGCTCGATCGGGCTGGTGTGCCGGTGATCGAGGTCAGTCATGGTGACGGCGTTGGCGGCTCGTCGTTCAACTACGGGTTCTCCAAGGTCGACGAGCGAGAGCTGATCTCGAGTGCCGCCTCCGTACTGACTCAGGCGAAGCTCGCGATCCTGCTGGTGCCGGGGATCGGGGTGACCGATGACCTGCGGGACTGCCACGAGCGCGGGGCCTCGGTGGCCCGGATTGCCACGCACTGCACCGAGGCGGATATCTCCGAGCAGCACATCCGGCTGGCGAAGCAATTGGGCATGGAGGCGGTCGGCTTCCTGATGATGTCGCACATGCTCGACCCCG
>JALZIX010000181.1 GCA_030860025.1 Actinomycetota bacterium | reverse complement strand
CCAGCGACAACGAGGAACGCAGCGCAGTGCTGGCCGAGACCGAGTTGGCCGCGCTAGGGCAGTCCGCCGAGCGGGTTGCCGAGGTCGCCCGGCTCGTACGCCTGACGGCTGGCCACGACCCCGCCAGTGGCGACCGGAACGGGGAGCTGCTCAACGACGCTGACCTGCTGGTGCTGGCCAGCCCGCCCGAGGCGTACGTGACGTACGTGAACGCCGTACGGGAGGAGTACGCCCATGTCACCGACGAGGACTTCCGGGTCGGGCGGGCCGCCGTCCTCGAGGGCCTGCTGGCCACACCTCGGCTCTACCGACTCGAGGCCCTCACCTCACTTGAGGCCGCCGCCCGCCGCAATCTGAGCGCCGAGCTCAGCCTTCTGCGGCTGGATTCAGCTGACGGGATTCAGACCGACGCGGCGGAGGCCGACGCAGCCCGGCCCGCCGAAGGGCTGCCAGAAGCTCCCGACCAGTGACCTTCCGAGCACCCAGGTCAAGCGCCTCCGCGTGCCGGTCGGCCGGCAGGTCGTAGTGATCGCGGTGAAAGGCCCGATCAGGAAGCCCCAGCCGGCCGGCGAAGTCATGCAGCTCGGCGTACGAGGTGTCGCTGACGAGGTGGGCCCACATGCGCTCCCGGAACTGCCACACCGGCGCGTCGACAAGGATGGCCACGCGGTCACCCTATGGGCCGCTTCGGGTGATCCACGACACGTCGGCCAGCTGAGCGTCCGCGCCGGAATAGGCATCCGGATCCGCGGTTGCAGCGAATGTAGGACGAAGCGTTCCTGATCCATTTCCCCGCCGGCACCAGCACACATCCTGGAGACTCCGTGACCTGCCCCCTCGCGCTGCGCAGGAACTCATTCCTGCTTGGCGAGGCGCCGGATCCGGCGCGTGCTGTGCTGCGGACTGCGCGGGCGCTGAACCGGTGGCTGAGCAGTCAGGGCACCGTGGCACAGCTCACCCGATTCGGTGGCGTCGGCCTGGTCAGCTCGGCGCTGTATGCCGGGACCTTCGTGATGCTCGGCTCGCTGGGCAGCTTGGCTGCCAACCTCATCGGCATGGTGACCAGCACGCTGCTCGCCAACGAACTGCACCGCCGGCTCACCTTCCACGCCTCTGCCGCGGTCGGTTGGCTCCGGGCTCAGCTACAGGGTGGCGGCCTTGCCATCGTCGGGCTGATCGCAACGAGCTCGGCTCTGGTCGGGTTGCAGGCCGCCGCCCCCAGCGCTGGGTGGACCGTGCAGGTTCTGACCATCGGTGCGATCACCGGCAGCATCGGACTGGTTCGCTTCGCCGCACTTCGTGCCTGGGTGTTCACCGCCGCCCGCCGCGCGCGCGACACCATCGGGGCGCTCACCCCACAGCACTGACCCCGGCACAACGAAAGGGCGGTCCCGTCGAATGACGGGACCGCCCTTTGCTGTAGCGCTTTGTCGTACGGGTCGCGCGGACTTAGAAGTCCATGCCACCCATGCCGCCGTCGCCACCTGGCATCGCCGGCTGGTTCTTCTCCGGCTTGTCCGCGATGACGGCTTCGGTGGTGAGGAACAGTGCGGCGATCGAGGCAGCGTTCTGCAGCGCCGAGCGGACCACCTTGGTCGGGTCGGGGATACCGGCCTTCAGCATGTCCTCGTACTCGCCGGTCGCGGCGTTGAGACCCCAACCGAGCTCGAGTCCACGTACCTTCTCCGCCACCACGCCGCCTTCGAGACCGGCGTTGATGGCGATCTGCTTCAGCGGTGCCTCGAGGGCAACCCGGACGATGTTGGCTCCGGTCGCCTCGTCGCCGGTCAGGTCCAGCTTGTCGAACGCGGTGGTGCCGGCCTGCAGCAGCGCGACGCCACCACCGGCGACAACCCCCTCTTCGACGGCAGCCTTCGCGTTACGGACGGCGTCCTCGATGCGGTGCTTGCGCTCCTTGAGCTCAACCTCGGTGGCTGCTCCGGCCTTGATCACCGCAACACCGCCGGCCAGCTTCGCCAGGCGCTCCTGCAGCTTCTCGCGGTCGTAGTCGGAGTCGCTGTTCTCGATCTCGGCACGGATCTGGTTGACCCGCCCAGCGATCTGGTCGGGGTCGCCCGCGCCCTCGATGATCGTGGTCTCGTCCTTGGTGGTCACGAACTTCCGCGCCCGGCCAAGCAGTTCCAGACCAGCGTTGTCGAGCTTGAGGCCGACCTCCTCGCTGATGACCTGACCACCGGTGAGGATGGCGATGTCAGCCAGCATTGCCTTGCGCCGGTCACCGAATCCGGGGGCCTTCACCGCGACGGACTTGAAGGTCCCGCGGATCTTGTTGACCACCAGGGTGGCCAGGGCTTCGCCCTCGACGTCCTCGGCGATGATCGCCAACGGCTTGCCGGACTGCATGACCTTCTCCAGCACCGGGAGCAGGTCCTTGACAGCCGAGATCTTGGAGTTGACGACCAGGATGTACGGGTCGTCGAGCACGGTCTCCATGCGCTCGGCGTCGGTCACGAAGTACGCCGACAGGTGTCCCTTGTCGAAGCGCATACCCTCGGTCAGCTCGAGTTCGAGCCCGAAGGTGTTGGACTCCTCGACAGTGATGACGCCTTCCTTGCCGACCTTGTCCATGGCCTCGGCGATGAGCTCACCGATGGCCGGGTCACCGGCCGAGATGGACGCAGTGTTGGCGATCTGCTCCTTGGTCTCGACGTCCTTGGCGACGTTGGTGAGGTGCTCGGATACCGCCTCGACGGCCTTCTCGATGCCCTTTTTCAGATCCATCGGGTTGGCGCCGGCGGCGACGTTGCGCAGGCCCTCACGGACGAGTGCCTGAGCCAGGACCGTTGCGGTCGTGGTGCCGTCTCCGGCGACATCGTCAGTCTTCTTGGCAACTTCCTTGACGAGCTCGGCCCCGATTTTTTCCCACGGGTCTTCGAGCTCGATCTCCTTGGCGATGCTCACACCATCGTTGGTGATGGTGGGCGCGCCCCACTTCTTTTCGAGGACGACGTTGCGCCCCTTGGGGCCGAGGGTCACCCTTACTGCGTCGGCGAGGATGTTCATTCCTCGCTCGAGGCCGCGGCGCGCCTCTTCGTCGAACGCGATCATCTTGGCCATGCGGTGTGGTCCTCCATGGAATGGACGTTTTTTGAGGTCGGATGGCGCCCGCGACGGACGGCCCCCGCGCCTACGGCACTCCTTGCGCGCCGCGGCTGACGGCCTCACCAACCGACCAATGGTTGGCACTCTATGGTGCCGAGTGCCAACTCCGAGTTTGGCACTCGATGAGGTCGAGTGCAAGCGGGGTTGCGCCTACGGGTTCGCGCGCTGTCACATTCCCAGCCAGGATTGCGGGTTCGGTGCGTACGGGGCCGGCGGTCCCGACAAGAATCCGGGCGTGCTTCGCACGCACGAAGGGCCCCTTCCCGTAGGAAGGGGCCCCTCGTTTGGATCAGAGGATCAGGCGAGCCGCACGGCGTCGGCCTGCGGACCCTTGTCTCCCTGGACAACCTCGAACTCGACGCGCTGACCCTCGTCGAGGCTCTTGTAGCCGTCCATGCTGATTGCGGAGTAGTGAACGAATACGTCCTGTCCACCATCCACGGCGATGAAGCCGAAGCCCTTCTCGGCGTTGAACCACTTCACTGTGCCTTGTGCCACGTGATATCTCCCACGTTCTGTTGCGAGGCCCGCATACCCCTTTGGGAAAGCGGGGGTCTTGCTCTTGCGCTCGCGAACACGAACGAGGAACGACGACCAGTTCACAACGCTACCGGAACGAGGACGCCCCATTACAGGCCGCACCCAATGAATTTTCAGAAGAGCATCGATTCCGAGCCTGCAACGCCGCCGATATCAGCAAGCTGTGACCGTTGACTGTTGAGAGTTCACTCAGAGTGTCACTCCAGTAAGCCGGCCGCTCGGCAAGCCTTCAGTGAGGGCTTGATCGTCATCATGGGCCCGAGCACGTCGGCCACCGGTTCGAGGGTTTTCAGACCGTCACCGGTATTCAATATGACGGTCTCGGCCGCCGGATCGAGGGCGCCGCTGGCCACCAGAACCTGCAGACAGGCCACGGTGACGCCACCGGCCGTCTCACCGAAGACCCCCGACGTACGGGCCAGGGTCCGGATGCCTTCGATGATCTCAATGTCCCCGACGTGCACGATCGAGCCGCCGGTACGCCGGATCGCATCCAGCGCGTACGGGCCGTCGGCCGGGTTACCGATGTTCAAGGACTTCGCGATGCCGGTGGGCTTCACCGGAGTGACGACGTCATGGCCCTGCGCGAACGCGGTCGCTATCGGCGCGCACCCCGAGGACTGGGCGCCGAAGATCTTCCACGGGGTGTCTTCGACCAGGCCGGTCGCAACCAGTTCACGGAAAGCTTTGTCGACCTTCGTCAGCAGTGAACCGGAAGCCACGGGGATGACCACCTGCGCCGGTAGGCGCCACCCCAGCTGCTCGGCGATCTCGTACCCGACGGTCTTGGAGCCCTCGGCGTAGTACGGCCGCACGTTCTGATTGACGAAGGCGGTGTCCTCGAACTCGTCGGTTTCCTGGAGTTCCGAGGTCAAGCGGTTCACGTCGTCGTAGGAACCCTCGACGGCGACCAGCCGTCCGCCGTACACCGCGGTCTGGACGATCTTGCCGGGCTCGAGGTCGCTGGGAATGAAGACCGTTGACTGCCAGCCCGCCCGGGCGGCATGCGCGGCCACCGAGTTGGCCAGGTTGCCGGTCGAGGCGCAGGCGAGTCTCCGGAACCCCAGTCCGCCGGCGGCCGTGGCTGCCATCGAGACCACTCGGTCCTTGAACGAATGGGTCGGGTTGGCCGAGTCGTCCTTGATCCAGAGCGCGGCCATGTCGAGTTCGGCGGCAAGCCCGTCGGCCTGGATCAACGGGGTCAGTCCGGGATTGAGGGTCACTCGGGTATCGGGATCCTGGCCGACCGGGAGGAACCCGACGTAGCGCCAGAGGTTCTTCGGCCCGGACTCGATCTGCTCCCGCGTCACCGCTGCGAGGATCGCCTCGTCGTAGCCGACCTCGAGCGGACCGAAGCACGCCGCGCAGGCATGGATCGCGGCCAGTGGATAGTCGGCACCGCAGTTGCGGCAGATCAACGCGGTTGCCGGCGACGCGACGGTGGTGGTCTGGAGGGTCGAGGTCATAGGGCTCTCCTCATCTGTCCCGCGGTTGCGGGCCGGAGTTGGCACCTGTCGCCGAGTCGCGATGGTTGCCGGGGCTTCGCCGGGCCGGATCCCTCTGCCCCTCTGGATGAGTGGTGCAGATCGAGTCTAAACGGATGCGTTTGGCGTTCCACCCCGGGACGGGCCCGAGTCCCTGCTCGCCGCCAGGACAGAATGCGGTCGTGGCTGTGTCGATCGTGTACTCCGACCTCGACGGGACGATGGTCGGGCCCCGCGGCTCGTTCTGGCTGGATGCAGATCGCCGGCTCACCGACGAGCCGAGTCAGGCACTGCTCTCTCTGCACCGAGCCGAGATCGACCTCGTCCTGGTCTCGGGTCGGACCCGGGCACAACTGGTCGAGGCCGGGCGAATCTTCGGCGCGGACGGCTTCATCGCCGAACTCGGGTCTGTCGTGGTCTGGTCGGGCTGGCATGAGCACCGGGTCCTACGCGGCGAGATGCCCGACACCTTCGCCGGCCAAGCACCCTTCGACGTCATGGCCGCCCTGGGCGTACCCGAGCAGTTGTTCGAGCGGTACCGGGGGCGATTGGAGTGGCATGAGCCCTGGCATCTCGGCCATGAGGTGGATGCGATGCTGCGCGGCGCTGTTGACGTCATCGAGGTCGAAACCTGGCTGGCCGACCAGGGGTGGGGCTGGCTGACCCTGCGCGACAACGGCGCGCTGCCGGTATCCCGAAGTACCGGTCTGTCGCCGGAAGGGCTGCCGGCGCACGTCTATCACTTGATGCCGAGGGGCGTGTCCAAGGGCCTTGCCGTCGCGTGGGACCTCAAGCGGCGGGGTCTGCGCGCCGAAGATGCCATCGCGATCGGGGACAGCATCAGCGACCTCGAGATGGCCGACGCCGTCAGCAAGTTATGGATTACGGCGAACGGACTGGCCAGTCCGGATGTCAGCGACGAGGTCGCTGCTCGTGACAATGTCGTGCCCTGCGACGAGGCGGTCGGTTTGGGCTGGTCCCAGGCGATCCGCTCGATTCTGCCGAGATCTCCGTACCCAAGGGGCGCATCAAGATCATGAGCCCCTGCGTACCGGCACTTTTTTCGTGAAATGTCCCGTCAGCCGGCGGTCTGAGGGGACGTTTTACGTAAAAAGTCCCCCGACGCCCCAAGCGGGACCTAGGAGACGACGTCCTTGCGCAGGAAGTGCCGAAACGCGAGACCGGTGAACAGCGTCGTGTACACCGTCGCCAGGATGGCGCCCTGCAGCATGTGCGAGCTGTCGACAGGTATTTGCAGCATCCCGGTCCAGGCGTACTGCTCGTTGGTCGGCAGGTAGTCGCGCAGGAAGCCCAGCTGATCGATCGAGTCGAGGATCCCGCAGACGATGATCGTGAACACCGCGCCGCCCACCGCTGCCAACGGCGCGTCCGTACGGCAGGACAGCCAGAAGGCGAAGGAACCCACCGTCACCTGGGTCATCGCCATGTAGCCGACCATGGCCAACACGCGGGGGTAGGCATCGCCCGGCGCAAGGCTCACCCCGATCGGGGTCTGCACCGCTCCCCAACCGAAGAAGATGCCACCGGCGACAACGGCGGTCACCACCAGGAGCAGGAACGCGGCCAGGCTGAGCAGCAAGGCAGCCGCATACTTCTGGCGCAGCAGTCGGGCGCGTGGGATCGGCGTGGCCAGGGCGTACCGCAGCGACCCCCACTGCGCCTCACTGGCGATCGAATCACCGAAGAAGAGCGCGAAGACCACGACCAGGAAGAAGCCCGTCGTCGCGAACAGCACGAACAGCGTGAAGTTCAACCCGCTGGAGGTCGCGACATCGACCAGCGAGATCCGGTTGTCGGTCTGGCCGCCGCCCTCACCGCCCTCATCCACGCCGAACTGCAGCGCAATGAGCAGCACCACGGGGAGGGTGAACATCAACGCAAACGTCCATTGGGTACGGCGACGCTTGAGCTGGCGGATTAGTTCGACTCCGAGCTGCAGAGTCCGGCTCGGGTCGTACCCAGGAGCGGCGCCCGTGCCGTGGCTCTCGGGCGCGGCCGCAGCCTCCGGGCTCGGCGCGGAGTCCGTGGCGGTCATGACCGATCCTCCTCGACGAGACTGATGAAGGCGTCCTCGAGCCGCCGCCGCGGGATGACGCGCTCCACGCCGATGCCGGCCGAGACCAGGCGGTCGACCACGTCCCGGCGCGGATGCCCGTTGAGGTCAACGATCAGGCCATCCTCGTCGTCCTCGAGTTGCCGGATCCCGTCGATCGAGGACAGCAACGCGCTAGCCCCGACCCGGTCATCGACTCCCAGCAGGACAGCCCCGCCAGTTCCGATGATCTCCTCGACGCTGCCTTCGGCGATCAGCTTCCCGTGGTGCATCACCACGACGTGGGTGCAGGTCTGCTCCACCTCGGCGAGCATGTGGCTGGAGATCAGGACCGTACGGCCAGCCTCGACATAACGGTGCAGGACATCGCGCATCTCGCGGATCTGCGGCGGGTCGAGCCCGTTCGTCGGCTCGTCCAGCACCAGGAGGTCCGGCAGACCGAGCATGGCCTGGGCCAGGGCCAGCCGCTGGCGCATGCCCTGGCTGTAGGTCTTGACCCGCTTGTTGATCGCGGTCCCCAGCCCAGCGATCTGCAGCGCCTCCTCGACGTGAGAATCCTCCGGGGCGCGCCCGGTGGCCGCCCAGTACAGATCGAGGTTGTCTTTGCCGGACAAGTGTGGGAGCAAGCCGGTTCCTTCTACGAACGCGCCGATCCTCGACAGCACCGGCGCGCCGAACGTCACCTTGTGCCCGAACACCCGGATCTCGCCCTCGGTGGGTCGAATGAGGCCCATCGCCATTCGCAGAGCCGTCGTCTTTCCCGCCCCGTTGGGACCGAGCAGCCCGACCACCTGACCGTGCCGTACGACGAACGACAGATCTTGTACGGCCTTGAGCCCATCGGGATAGGTCTTGCTGAGCCCCCGTACGACCAGGGGGATGTCGGCGATCTCCGGATCGACCACGGACGCCCGAGCCCGATTGCGCCGACCCCACCAGATCACGATGCCGATGAGGAGCAGTCCCAGCGCGCCCACGGTGCCGGCAAACAGCAGCCAGGCGGGTTCGCCGCCCGCGCGCACGGATCCGGTCACGGTTGGCACGGTCAATCCGGCACCCGACGGTAGACCAAGCCCGTACACCTGCGGTTCGACCGGAGAGCTGTAACCCTGGTCGGTGGTACTCAGCACCAGGACAAGCGAGTGACCGGCTTCCA
>JALZIX010000269.1 GCA_030860025.1 Actinomycetota bacterium | reverse complement strand
GACTGGCAAGGATTATCGTCCCGAACGGGCAGAACGCCCTCGCGCTGCGCGCCGCGATCGGTAACGATGGACGGATGACCTCAGGATCTGCAGTTATGGCAACAGTTGGCTCCGCCGGCACCACGTCCCGCAGCGCAGGCCGTTGGGGTCGCAGCGCCGGTCGCTGGGGTTAAGTCAACTCTCCACATCACCGCGGGCAGGTCCAGTGACGCCCGCATCGACGTGACCTGCGAGGCCAGTGCCGGGGTAGCCGATCTCCTTCGCCCGCTCGTACGACGCCCGGATCTCGGCCTCGGCAGCTTCCCTGCCGACCCAGATGCCCGGGTCGGAGATCGTCTGGTGCCTGGCCCGGAGAGCATCAAGAAGCGCTTCGCCGACATGAACGGCTCGAGGCCGACGACATCGCTGACGCCATCCGCTACATCGTCACCCGGCCACGGCACGTGGCCATCAACGAGATCTTGATCCGGCCTACCGAACAACAACAGTGAGGTGCACCGGTCAACGAGATGGGGTGTGCCTGGTCAGTTTTCGTCGTAGGGTGCGAAAAGGGCTGTGAACCGACAGTCAACGTCCCTGGCCCGGATGGGCCGCCGAACTGGGAGGGCCAATGAAAACCAAAGCCGCAGTGTTGCGCGAGGTTGGAAGCCCATTCGAAATCGTCGAACTAGACCTTGATCCGCCCAAGGCCGGAGAGGTTCTGATCCGGTACGTAGCCGCCGGTCTGTGCCACTCCGACGAACACCTCCGCCACGGCGACATCGTGCCGCGCTTCCCCGTCGTCGGCGGCCACGAAGGTGCCGGGATCATCGAGGAGGTCGGTCCAGGAGTCACCCGGTTGAAGCCCGGCGACCACGTGATCTGCTCGTTCCTTCCGGTGTGTGGGCACTGCCGCTGGTGCTCGACCGGTAAATCCAATCTCTGCGACCAGGGCGCCACCATCCTGGACGGCGTCATGACCGACGGCACGTACCGCTTCCACAAGGACGGCGAGGACTACGGCGGCATGTGCATGCTCGGCACGTTCTCGGAGTTCTCGGTGATCTCGGAGAATTCCGCGATCAAGGTCGACGACGACCTGCCGTTGGATGTCGTGGTGCTGATCGGCTGCGGCGTTCCCACTGGCTGGGGATCGGCAGTTCACGCGGCCGAGACCGAAGCCGGGGACACGATCGCGATCTACGGAATCGGCGGGATCGGCATCAACTCCGTACAGGGAGCGGCTCTGGCCGGCGCCAGGAACGTCGTCGCGATCGACCCGCTCGCCAACAAGCGCGAGATGGCCGAGCAGCTCGGCGCCACGCACTCCTGTGAGACCGCCGAGGAGGCGCAGGAACTGATCACCGAGCTGACCAAGGGGGTCGGCGCCGACAAGGCAATCGTGACTGTCGGCGTCGTCGATTCGGCGGTCGTGACCAGCGCGTTCAACGCGATTCGCAAGGGCGGCACAGTCGTCGTCACCGGTCTGGCAGACCCCACCAAGACCACGATCGAGTTACCCGGCGCGCTGCTGACCCTCTTCGAGAAGACGATCAAGGGCTCGCTGTTTGGCTCGGGCGACCCGTTCCATGACATCCCGAAGATGGTCGAGCTCTACCAGTCTGGTGATCTCAAGCTCGACGAGCTGATCACGAAGACGTACACGCTCGAGGAGGTCAACCAGGGGTACGACGACCTGGTGGCGGGCAAGAACATTCGCGGTGTGATCAAGTACGACACCGCGCCGCTGAACGCCTGACCCACCCGTACCTCGGACAGTGAGCTCGGCGAATCAGGCTCCGGCGCCGGTAACGGTGTCGGAGCCTGTCCCGGTCGTCGGGCTGACCCGGGAACGGGAGGTTCTGACCGTCGCGCTGCAGACCTCGCGGCATGTCGTGTTGGAGGGACCGCCCGGTACGGGCAAGTCGACGCTGCTGCGCGCCATCGCCCGTGAGGTCGGCAAGGACGTCGTCTTCGTCGAGGGCAACGCCGAGTTGACCCCTGCGCGGCTGATCGGCCAGTACGACCCCTCCCAGGTCATGGTCGGCGGGTATTCCCCGGAGAACTTCCTCGACGGGCCTCTTTTGACCGCCATGCGCGGCAACGGCCTGCTCTACCTCGAGGAGCTCAACCGGGTCCCCGAGGAGACACTCAACGTCCTGATCACCGTTCTCACCGAGGGTGAGATCGCCGTACCTCGGCTGGGGACCATCCACGCGGCATCGGGGTTTCGGCTGATCGCTGCGATGAACCCCTTCGACGCGGTGGGGACCGCCCGGGTCGGGCAGGCCATCGCCGATCGGATGTGTCGCGTCGTGCTCGGGTACCAGGACGCCGCGGGCGAGCGGGCGATCGTGGCCGCAGCGACCGGCGGCGACCCATCCCCGATCGGGCTGGCCGTGCGCATGGCCCGAGCGACTCGCGAACACCGCGACGTACGGATGGGGTCCTCGGTCCGGGGGGCGATCGACTTGGTGCTCCTGCTGGGCGGACTCCTGCGGTTGCGAGGTGGGTACGGGCTGTCTGCCGAAGGGGCGAGGGAGACCACCCGGGATGCCGCCTACGCCGCGCTCTCTGGTCGGATTCGGATTGCGGATGGCGTCGACCGTACGGCCGAGTCGGTGATCGATGAGATCCTCGATGACGTGTGGCCGGAGCACATGCCGCCGCCGGGAGCGGAGGACGACGCCTCCGAAACTGAAGACCAAGGGGTCGGGCAGGGAAAAGCTGAAGGCCCGCCGCCTTCGGCAGCCGGTGGGCCCGAACCCCAGTCCAAGTCCGCGTTGCGGCGGGATCGAAAGACCGGTGCCGCGCGCCGGCAGGTGAGCCGCAGCGACCTCGCTGCCCGGCACGCGGACTTCGACAAGATCTCCCCCGAGGTCGGCGAGATCGACGAGCACGCCCTGGCCGCCTTGTTGGCCGAAGACCCGGATGCGGCCGGGGCCCTGTTGGCAGACATGGCCCTGGCCACCGACCGGGAGATGCGGATGCTGGCCCGCAGGTTGGCCAGTCGCGTGTTCATCGGACTTGCCCGGATCGGACGAGCCCCAGCGCGGGGAACCCGTCGGATGGGCCCGAGCCGCCGCGACGATGGCGACGTCGACATCGATCGGACGCTCGACAGGTGGTCAGGCGTCGGGCCGGTGTCCGCCGAGGAGCTCATCACCAGAACGTGGACGGCTCACCGCCGGGCGCTGTGTCTGCTCGTGGACTGCAGCGGGTCCATGACCGGGCTGGCCGTAGCACTCGCTGCAGTCGCCGCGGCGGGTGTGATCCTCGCTGCCGATGACCGGCTGGACCCCAGCGTCGTGTCATTCAGTGATTCGGTACGGGTGCTCCAGGCCCAAGGGGCGCGACGGCCAGCGGAGCTGGTGGTCGGCGACCTGATCTCGTTGCGCGGACATGGGCTGACCGATCTCGCTGCCGCACTCACCGCAGCCGGAGTCCAGTTGAGCGGTGCGGTCGCGGAGGAGCGGGTGGTCGTGCTGCTCTCTGACTGCCTGCACACCACCGGATCACCGCCGGCCTCCGCGCTGGCCGGAATCGACCGGTTGCATGTCTTGCTGCCCCTTCCGACGGCCGAGTCCGAGGTCGCCGGCGCAG
>JALZIX010000262.1 GCA_030860025.1 Actinomycetota bacterium | reverse complement strand
TGACCACGTCCGGTCCGACATCCTCGGCAGCCAGACGTGCAGCGTCCCAGGTGCCGGACAATTCGCGAGACAGGTGGATCGACACGACTGCCTCGGCGCCGGCTTCCAGACAGCGTCGGTAGGTCTGCGCGAACGAGCTAGGTGTCGGACGGGACGTGGACACCTGCCGACGGCTGTCGCGCAAGGCTTCAGCCAACTGGTCGGAGGTGACGTCGATGCCCTCCTCGCCCGAGGAGCCACTCATGATTACGTACAGCGGGACAACGCTGATTCCGAGATGTTCGGCGAGCCCCTCCGGGAGGTAAGCGGTCGAGTCGGTGACAACCGAAATGCCACTCAGCGTGCCCACGCCAGCAATCTAGTGCGCCGGTTGGACGGGGTTAGGGTCCAAGTGTGGGCGGATGGGCGCGTGGGCTGCTGGACGAAGGCGAAGACCCTGATCCGCGCTTCACGTTGTCCAATGAACGGACCTTCCTCGCGTGGACCCGCACGGCATTAGCCGTCATCGCCGCCGGAGTGGCGCTCGAGGCCTTCGATCTCCCCGCTCTTGGCGCGGGGGGCCGGCGGGCCATCACTAGCATCCTGCTCGTGCTTGGAGCGGCGCTGGCCGTTGGGTCGTTTCGGCGATGGTTGAACACCGAGCGCGCCATGCGGAACAGGGTCAGCATCCCAGCGCCGGTCCTGGTCCCAGTTCTCTCGCTGGGAATCGCCGTCGTGGCCATAGCCGTGATCGGCCTGGTCTGGATCGGCTGACCCCATGTCGGCCGCAGAGCCGTTGGAGACACAGGTTGACCGGACCGTGCTGTCCTGGGGACGGACCGCTGCGACCGTGGCGGTCGTGGCGCTGCTGTTCGCCCACCTGGCCGCCAGCGCAGGCCCGATCGCCCTGGTGCCGGCCATCCTCGGACTGACTGCGGCCATCGTCATCGGAGTGCTCAGCCGGGCAAAGGCGCGGACCCGCCGGAGGCTGTTCGCCAGCGGTGCCGCCAAACCGCCGCTGTGGACCGCCGCCGCACTCTGCCTGATCTGCGTCCTGTTTTCCGGTGCGGGCCTGCTCGCGCTCCTGATCGACTAGCGCCGCGGGGCGGACGGAGGCCAGTTGGGGCAGGACGCCAACACCCGAGCTATCTCAAGACCTACGTCGCGATGAGCTTCCCAACCGAAGTGCAGGCCGTCGGGATTGGCTCGACCGGCCGCCAGGTGCGGCCAGACCACGGCGGCGAGATCAGCCATGGGGATCTCGTGCCGGCTGGCCCACGCCTTCGCAGCCGCACAGGCTCTCGCGTGGCCCCGGACTTCGTAACCGAACGCGGCGGCGCGGTGTGGCGGCGGGAGCACACCGACGATCGGTACTCCTGGCCGTACGGCGCGCAACACGGTCACGCATTTCGTCAGGTAGCCGTCGGTGAGTGCTTGTGGCATCGCCCTGATCCGGCCATGGGTCCAGCGTGCGAGCCGTGGCTGAGCGGCCAGATAGCCGCGACGAAGCCCTCGCCGTAGCCGCCGCGGACGCAGGTATCCGATGCCCTCTCTCAGGTGTGTCGGCAAGGCGGTGGGGAGATAGTCCATCCCGCCGACAGCCAGCACCACGGCATCCGCCGCCGGTACCAGGAACGAGTAGACCCGCGGGTCCCGCGTCAGGGCGCGCCAGACGTGTCGCGCGGTCCACCCGACCTGGGCCACGATGTCGGCCTGCGCGCCGAGTGTCTGCGCGGTGACATTCGGAAACAGTCGTGGTTCGCTGAGCAGCTCCGGACGGCTGGGTCCGTGATAGGCCAACGAATCGGCAAGAAAAAGGATCCGAGGCGGCGTCGATCCCGGGTGGTCAGGCTCTGACACCGGCGTCGTCATTCGCGCCGCCACGCGCAGAATTATCCTCGATTGCATCGGCGTCCCCGCTGTCATCGTCGCGACCACGGGGATCGGGCGAAGCGCTCTGTACGGCGGGCCCGAGGTTGTGGGCCTGCAGCCGCCAAGCGTTCGGAGCTCTCTGCAACTCAGTCCAGTGACCGTTGCCCAAGGGGGCGAGCCACCGCCTCGATGCGGTGGGCAGGTCGAGGAGCAAGTCGATGATCGACCTCGTCGTACCCCCGTGAGTGACGAGCAGGACGTGCTCGACGTCGATCTCGCGCAGCGCGGCCCGGACCCGAGCGTCGAGCTGGTCCTTCGTCTCACCGCCCCGATCGAGCAGCGGCCGACCGGCCAGCCAGGCGGCGAACTGCTCGGGATAGCGCTGCGCCACCTCATCCCGGGTCAACCCCTGCCAACACCCGACGTCGACCTCGCGCAGTCGGGGTTCCACCTTCACCGGTCTTCCTGTGATTTCGGCGAGGGCCTCGGCGGTGGCGGCGGCTCGGAGCAGATCGCTGGTGAGGATCAGTTCTGCGGGATCGTCGGCGAGCTGGATGGCCGCCTGCCGGCTCTGTTCCTGTCCGACTAGATCCAGGGGCGGGTCAGCCTGACCTTGATACCGACCGTCTGCATTCCAGATGGTCCGGCCGTGTCGCCACACCAGGATCCGCTTGACGCGAAGTTCGTCGCGCCAGCTGGTCATGGGGTTTGACTCAACAAAGGCTTGCTCATCCGGTTGATCGTGGCGCGGCCGCATCGGTGAACGGAATCAAGGGGCAATCGGTCCACAGCCGCTCGAGGGCGTAGTAGACCCGCTCCTCCGCGTGCTGGACGTGAATCACGACATCGAGGTAGTCCAGCAGGACCCAACGACCTTCCCGCGTGCCCTCCCGACGTACGGGCTTGACCCCGGCCTCGGCTCGCAGCCGGTCCTCGATCTCATCGACGATGGCCTGCACCTGACGCTCGTTGCTTGCCGAGGTGATGACGAAGACGTCGGTGATCACAAGTCGCTCGCTTACGTCCACGATGACGAGATCCTGTGCCTGCTTGTCCGCGGCGGCCTGTGCCGCCAGCAGCGCGACCGAGCGGGCGAGGTCCGAGGCGGTCATCCGGGGATTCTCCTTGTCTCGCGATAGAGGTGCCGCTTCTCGATGTACTGCACGACCCCGTCCGGGACGAGATACCAGACCGGCATGCCCCGGCTCACCCGATCCCGGCAGTCACTTGACGAGATCGCCATCGCCGGCACGTCCACCAGGGTGACACTGCCCTTGGGCAGATGACTGTCCTCGAGGCGGTACCCCGGTCGCGTGACCCCAACGAGGTGAGCCAGCGCGAACAACTCCTCGGCGTGTCGCCAGTCGAGAATCTTCTCTAGCGCGTCGGCTCCGGTGATGAAGAACATCTCCGTGTCGGGCTGCAGCTGCCGCAGATCGCGCAGCGTGTCCACAGTGTAGGTGGGCCCAGTTCGGTCAACGTCCACCCGACTCACGGAGAAGCGCGGGTTGGACGCCGTCGCGATCACCGTCATCAGATAGCGGTCCTCAGCGGGACTGACGTCGCCCTCAGGCTTCTGCCACGGCTGACCGGTGGGTACGAAGAGCACTTCGTCGAGCCCGAAAAGCACCGCCACTTCGCTGGCAGCAACGAGGTGGCCGTGGTGGATGGGATCGAACGTGCCCCCCATGATGCCCAGCCGCCGACCCTCACCCATCTTGGCGTCGAGCTTATCGAGATGCCTCGGCGCGCCGCGGATGGTGCGCGCAGACAGGCGTCAGGCGTTGCCGACCGGCCCCCCGTGCGGCCGGCCAACAGATGGATCAACGCGCTTGACTCAGCGGGGATACGGCGTTTTTCAAAGTTG
>JALZIX010000252.1 GCA_030860025.1 Actinomycetota bacterium | reverse complement strand
GATCAAGGCGACCGTCACCGACAGCGGCGGAATGATGAGCCACGCGGCCATCGTCTGTCGCGAGTACGGGCTGCCGGCCGTGACCGGCACTGCCTTCGCGACCAAGCGGATCAAAACCGGCCAGCGCCTTCGCGTGGACGGATCATCCGGCACGGTCACCGTCCTGGACGGCTGACCCCACCCCCCGACCCGCCGTACACGGTGAGACCCAGAGACTGAAGAGGACTGCGACCACATGCTGACCGTCGAACACAACGAAGAGCTGACCAGCGTCGGTCCGGGAACGCCTATGGGCGAGATGCTGCGGCGCTACTGGTACCCGGTCTGCTTCACCAAGGATCTCGACGAGTTCCCGGTCAAGGCGGCGCGGCTGCTCGCCGAGGACTGGGCGGTCTACCGGATGCCGTCCGGAAAGTACGGCATCGTCGAGCAGGCCTGCCCACACCGCCGGGCTTCGCTGGTCTACGGCGTGGTGGAGGAAGAGGGCCTGCGCTGCGGCTACCACGGCTGGATGTTCGGGCCCGACGGGACCTGTTTGGAGCAGCCCGCAGAGGCTGGCAAGGCGAGCTTCAAGGAGCGGGTCAAGGCGCGCGCCGGGGTCGCCCAGGAGATGGGCGGCCTGGTCTGGGCCTACGTCGGCCCGTCCCCGGCACCGGAGTTGCCGCGGTACGACGTCTACGTGATGGGCGGGGTGCGGGACGCCGGGCACGCCATGCTCCCCTGCAACTGGCTGCAGATCATGGAGAACGCCGTCGATCCGCACCACGTCGAGTGGCTGCACGGGCGGTACTTCGAGTTCCTCGGTCAGACCACGGGATTCGAGGCTCCGAAGTCCTTCCAGAACAAGCACGTCAAGGTCGCCTTCGACGAGTTCGAGCACGGGATCATCAAGCGGCGACTGCTCGAGGGACAGAGCGAGGAGAACGACGACTGGAAGGTCGGCCACCCGCTGGTCTTCCCGTTCGGCATGCGGGTCGGTGGCGGAGGCATCGAGCAGATGCAGATCCGGGTCCCCATCGATGACACCACGACCTGGTTCATCCTCTACACCGTCCACCAGCCGCCCGGTGCTCCGGAAATCGGGGAGACCGAGTTGGTGACCTACGAGATCCCGTGGCGGGACGAGCAGGGCAGGCACATCGTGGACTACGTCGAAGGCCAGGACATCATGGCTTGGGTAACTCAGGGTTCGATCACCGATCGGTCGCTGGAGCACCTCGGTAAGTCCGATGTCGGCGTGGCCCTGATGCGCCGGATGTACAAGGAGAACATGGAGAGAGTCGCCCGCGGCGAGGACCCGCTGGCCGTCATACGGGAGCCGCACGACCGGATCGACCTGCCGTGTGAAAAGGACAAGTTCGGCGCCGGGCATGCGTTCGCACCACAGTGGATCAACATGGGCTTCTCGAAGTACAGCCCGCAGAAGGACGCCCTTCTCGAGTTGCATGCCAAGGCCGTCGAGACGGTCCTGGCCCAGCAGGCAAGCGGTGCGAGTGTCTGAGTCCCGCTCCGGCCGCAGCGCTGCTCCGGCCACCGATCTGGCTCACCCGTCCCTAGCGGCGATGCGCCTGCCGCCACCGACGCAGTGGTTCGTCGGCGATGCCGAGCGGCATCTGCTCGATCGGCCGCGTTGGTGCCCGCAGTGCGGTGTGTCGCTGGTTGACGGCAAGGGGTTGATCACCGAGTTCTGGACCGCTGAAGACCGGGTCTTCTACTGCTGGTGCGGCGCCTGTGCCTGGTCGGGCAACATCGTCAACGTCGAGCGCGTGGTCGGTCATGAACCTGAGCACTGATCGCGCGGTGCTGTGAGCGGCCGTCCGCGGGGGCTTGTCCTGGACTTCGGTGGACCGGTGCTGCTGACTCCGTTCGAACGCCTCGACACCGTCCGCGAGAAATACGACCTCCCCGCGGACGCGCTCGACTGGCGGGGACCCTTTGCACCGGATGAAGATCCACTGTGGATGGACATGCAGAGCGGGCGGATCACAGAGCCGGCGTACTGGGAACTGCGCGCCGCCGAGTTCGACGAGATCACCGGCGCCGGTGGACTGCGCGTCCTGATGAAGGTGATGTACGACGAAGCAGACTCGCACGAGACCGATCTCATCCGGCCCTCGGCCG
>JALZIX010000178.1 GCA_030860025.1 Actinomycetota bacterium | reverse complement strand
CTGGGCCGAGGGTTGACCCGGCTGGGGAAGCGCGCCTGGCCGCATCCAGGGTGGGCCGCGCTCACCGCCGCGCCGCATCATCCGATCGCTATCGGAGTCGCTGCGGCAGCCGCCGGTGTCGACCCTGCCGGTGCTGCACAGGTCGCCGCGTACCTGACCATCAGCGGGCCGGCCACCGCCGCGCAACGACTGATGTCCCTAGATCCGCTGACCGTTGCCGCGATCACAGCCGGGCTATGTGCTCGTATCGACGCGATCGCCGACCTGGCCGCTCGCGATCCCAACGGCGAACTGTCCGCCGTATCCGATCCGTGGTTCGACCTGCTGGCCGAGACCCACGCATCCCGGAAGGACCGGCTCTTTGCCTCCTGACCACAACCTCGACGACGCCGGTCATCCTCATGACCATGAGGTCAGCCGCGCTCTACCTCGGCTTGGAGCGCCAAACCGTGGGTCAGGCGCGCTCTACCTCGGGAGGGAGCCTCGGGCCGGGCGGCCGGTGCGGATCGGGATCGGGGGTCCGGTCGGCTCCGGCAAGACCGCTCTGGTCGCCGCGCTTTGCAGGACGCTGGCCGCGGAGTACGACCTCGCCGTCGTGACCAATGACATCTACACCACCGAGGACGCGGATTTCCTGCGCCGCAACGCCGTACTGCCCGACGATCGGATCGAGGCGGTACAGACCGGGTGCTGCCCGCACACCGCGATCCGGGACGACATTTCGGCCAACCTGGACGCCGTCGAACTCCTCGAGGCGCGCCATCCAGCCCTCGACCTCCTCTTGGTCGAGTCGGGCGGCGACAACCTCACGGCGACGTTCAGCTACGGGCTGGTCGATGCCCAAGTGTTTGTCCTGGACGTGGCCGGGGGAGACAAGGTCCCGCGCAAGGGCGGTCCCGGGGTCACCTCCGCCGATCTCCTGGTGATCAACAAGACCGACCTCGCCCCGCTCGTGGGCGCCGACCTCGGGGTGATGGAGCGCGATGCGGCAGCGGTACGCGGTGATCGGCCGACGATCCTGCTGTCGCTGCGCGAGGACCCGTCGGCCGCACAAGTCGCTTCCTGGGTCCGGGTGATGGTTGCCACCCGGCATCCTGCGCAGTCGGACCTGCCCGCGCCATGACCGAGCGCCGGGGCCGGGTTAGGCAGGATGCCCGCTGCCGCTCGACCGAGGAGTCGCGCTGAAGACGCTGGTCGAGATTGTGGCCCGCCTTGATCGCGACCGGAGAACCATTCTGCCGATAGTTCGCGCGAGCGGGGCATTGACGGCTCGCCGCACTGGAGAGTATCGGATTCACTTGGTAGCCAGCGCCTTTGGGCCGCTCGGTGGCGACGCGGTGGACATCAGACTGCACATCGAGGAAGGTGCGCGGCTTGCCGTTTGCAGTGTCGCCGTATCGGTGTGTCTCCCATCGCGGGCTCGCGCACCATCCCAGGCAGCGCTCCGTGCCGAAGTGGCTGGCGGCAGTCGGCTGGAAATCATGCTCGAACCCACCGTCGTTGCGGCCGGCGCCGAGCATCACGCACGTACCGAGATCGCCCTGGCCGGCGATGCGCGGCTGCGGGTCACCGAACGTGTCGTCCTCGGCCGATACGGGGAGGAGCCGGGAAGGTGGATAGGTACGACGCGTGTCGAGCGCAACGGCCGCCCGCTCTTGCACACGACTGTCGAACTCGGCCCCGGATCACCGATGTGGCGCTCGCCCACAACCGGGCGGGCGTACGCGACCGATCTGCTTCTCGACCCTGCCCTGCCCGTGCCCGAAGCGGAAGCAGTTTGCCGCACCGGACCAGCGGCCATCCAGCTGCCGCTACCCGGCGGCTGGGTCACCACGGCGTGGGGCGATCAGTTGGGGCAGGTCTTCGGCGGAAACCAGATCAACCAACCTTCGGCGCGGCTCAGACCTCCTGTCCTTCGTTGACTGAACCGTCAGCAGCTCGCAAGTGCCGAATACAGCTGCGGACGGTTCACTCAAGCCGAGAATGCGCGAAGGTGCCTTTAGGGTCGGACCGTGACCGGACCGCGAACCGTACGAGCCGCCCGAGGCACGGCGCTGACCGCCCGGAGTTGGCAGACCGAGGCGCCGCTGCGGATGCTGATGAACAATCTGGACCCGGACGTCGCCGAGCGACCGGATGACCTGGTCGTCTACGGCGGCACCGGCAAGGCCGCCCGGGACTGGCCGAGCTTCGATGCGATGGTCCGCTCGCTCACGCACCTGACCGATGAGGAAACCCTGCTTGTGCAGTCCGGCCGCCCGGTCGGCGTCTTCCAAACCCACGTCTGGGCACCGCGCGTCCTCATCGCCAACTCCAACCTCGTCCCGGACTGGGCCAACTGGCCGGAGTTCCGCCGGTTGGAGAACCTCGGGCTCA
>JALZIX010000176.1 GCA_030860025.1 Actinomycetota bacterium | reverse complement strand
CCTTGTCCTTGCACTCCTCGAGGGGGTTCTTCACCTCTTCGAAGTACGGGTTGGAGAAGGACAGCGACATCGAGCCCGAGAAATCCTCGATCGGCGAGATCTCGGCGAGGATCTCGGCGAGGCCGCTGAGCGTGCCTTCCTCGACCCGCTCACGCCACGCCGGAGCGCCGATGAGCCAATCGAAGGAGTCTGTCTGGAGGGCTAGGAGATCAGGAACCTCGAGGGGCTCTCTGATTTTCGCGAAGGAGACCCGTACTGGTGCGTTCGGGAAACCTGGATTTGTGGTCGAAACCTGGCTCAACTGGCGTGACACTGCCAAGGTGCGTCCTTCCAAGGACCGGTGTTCAAAACGGCTACCCGCACGCCCCGCGGCAGGCCCACACGATCACGGTCACAGCAAGTGACCCGCACGAGCGGGTGGACAGTCGGAAGGCAGCGCAAACCAGCAGCCTACCCTTTCGGGCGACCGCTGTCCACGCCAGGTCAACCTGGCGCGCTGGCCTCGAGCAGCTAGGGCTCCTTCGTATTCCTGGTGACTGCTATCACCGCCCGGTCAGGGTGCACTCCGGAGCGGGCCAACGTCAAGAGTCTAGTTCCCCGGCGCCGGGTTTTCCTGCGTATGACATGCGGCCTACGGCCGAGGAGGCCCAGGATCAGGACTCGGTCAGGGTCGTGACGTTGCTGACCAACCAGGTCCCGTCGACCAGCTCCAGATTGAGTTGCAGCGTCTGGACGCAGGCATCGGCACCGTCGCTGGTGACCGCGCACTCAGACCCCTCGGGGGCAGGCTCCTGACCGGAATTGACGCTCTTGACCACAAACGTGCCGTACGCGATGACCACGGCCTCGGTCTGCTCGTCGTTGATGTTCTGCAGGCCGACGGTGATGTTGTCCACCCTGGTCGTCGCGGAGACCTCGAGATACGACTCGACAACCTGCCCGTTGAGGTCATCCTCGAACCGCTCCCGCAGATCACCGGTGAGCACGGCCAGCGAGGCCTCGACGCTGCCGTCGGGATCGGTGTAGTCAAAGCTGTACATCGCCGAGTACGCCGCCTTCGCCGCCGGAAGCAGCTCAGGATCCAGCAGTCGCGGTGTCGTCACCCGTTCGACGACCAGGGCGGTCACCGCGGCTGCGGCCAGCAGCGTGAGCACGCTCAAGACGACCAGGGTGAGATTGATCCGCCGCCCCGCCGGTCGCGCCTGGGTGCGCCGCGCAGTCGAGGTCAGCGCCGCGGTCGTGGATGTGGGTGATGTCTTTGCTACTGCCTTGACCGCCGGGGCGCCCGTCTTGGGAGCAGCCTTCTTGGTGACGGCCGTTGTCGCACGTGACCGCTTGCCGGTGGCAGCTGTGGCTGTGGACCTCGCGGCCGGCGCCTTGGCGGCTGCTGCGGTCTTGGTCGCGGCCGCTGCCCGGTCGGGCCCAGCCTTCCTGGCCGGAGTCTCGGCCGGTGTGAGCGGCGCGGAGTCGGCTAGGGCTGCCTTCGAGGCAGACCGCCGCGCCGCGGCTGCCTTGGCCGCGGCGGCTTGGACTGCCGCGGCCCGCGTAGCTGCGGTCTTGGGTGGGGATGGGCGCTTCGTGCCCGGTACGGCTTCGCGAGCAGGGGCCTTCTCGACCGGCGCGGTGTCGGGCTCAGCCGCCCCCGCGGCGGACTTCTGGCGTTGCCCGGCAACCCGGGGTCCCGGCCGAGGGCGCGGCCGGCGGGGCTCGTCGGGAGGATCGGCCATCATCACGCCCCGGTCAGCCCGGTAAGCAACCAGCGGCCGTCCACCAGTCTGAGGTCGACCTGGATCCGGTACCTCGTGACGGTCTCCTGCGGTGTGAGCAGGTTCTTGACCCGAGCGCGCAGCACGATGACCGCTGTGGCGTGAGTTGCCGTCGCCTCGGTCACCGACGCAGCGATCACTTCGGTGGCCGAGACCTGCTGGTCGGTGACGAGTTGCTCCCGACGATCCTCCAACGCAGCGATCGTGTCGTCGTGCAGTTCGTCGGTCGTGACCCGATCGATCTCGGCGATGTCCTGATCGAGGGTGAGGTAGTCGAACGAGGTGACATCGACGATTCCGGAGCGAGCGGCGCTGAGGATCTCGTCAAAGGCGGTCAGCTCGATCGGCGACTGGGCCACCGGCCGAGTCAGGAACAGCCAGGTACCCACGCCGACCAAGATCACCAGCAGCGCGCCCACCAGCGAGGTCAGGCTAATCCGGAGCTTCGGTAGGGACGGCAGGGACGGTAGGGACCGCCGCCGCCGAGCCGGCTTCGTCGCAGCTGTGTCAGCCTCGTCCTTGGCGTCGGCCTTGGCGTCCGAGTCCTTGGCCGAGTCCTTGGCGTCGTCCTTGGCGTCGGAGTCCTTGTGGGCGGCCTCAGCAGCCTCCTCGTCAGCCGCATCCTTTGTACCGGCGACGTCGGTGGAGTCGTCTTTCCGGCTCGGCACGACGTCGTACTCCTGTCCTCGAACTATTGCGCTCGCCTCGTGGCGGGGTCGGTCAACGGTAGCGCGAGGGGGCCTTCGCGCTGCTCAACTGAACGGCGAGATCCGTACCCCAGCCTTGCTCAACGCGTCCCGGATCCGCCTGGCAAGGCGCAGCGCGCCTGGAGTGTCACCGTGCAGACACAGCGATTGCGCCGTGACCGACACCTGTGAACCGTCCACGGCGCTGACCCGTCCCTCAGTGACCAGCCGCAGGCACCGGGCGACAACGGCCTTCGGGTCGCTGATCACGGCACCCTCCTGTCGACGGCTCACCAAATGCCCGGCGGCGTCGTAGGCGCGATCGGCGAAGGCCTCGTTGACAGGCGTGAGCCCAGCGGCCACGGCGGCGCGCAACAACTCAGACCCCGGAAGCCCGAGTACCGGCAGGGTGGGATCCACGTCGTGCACCGCACGGACCACCGCCGCTGCCTGAACCGGGTCGGTAACGCAGGTGTTGTAGAGCGCCCCATGGGGCTTCACGTACGACACTCGGCTGCCGGCGATCCGGGCGAAGGCGTCCAGCGCGCCGATCTGGTAGATCAGCTCGTCGGCCAACTCGTTCGCCGGTACATCCATCGGTCGCCGGCCGAACCCGGCCAGATCCCGATAGCCCACCTGGGCCCCGATCCGTACGCCTCGCTCTGCTGCCCGCCGGCAGACCCGACGCATGATGCTCGGATCCCCACCATGGAACCCGCACGCCACGTTCGCGCTGGTGACGACCTCCAGCAGTCCGTCGTCCTCACCCAGGGTCCAGATCCCGAAACCCTCACCGAGGTCGCTGTTCAGGTCTATCTGCATGACCTGGTGCCTCCGTCAGGCAGGACCGCTGGAGAAGGGCAGCGTCCCGAGGATGTCCCCGAGGATGTCCCCGGCCGAGGCGCCGGGCGCTGCGGGTCCTCCGCCGCTGCCGGGTCCTGCGGAACTGCCCGCGTTCTGCGCGCCCCGGATGCTGGAGCCGCTCTCGTTGATCCCGTCCCCTGGGTTGGGGTCGACCCCATTGAGCACCTGGCAGGCAGCGGCGGTGTTCGTGTCGACGGCACCGAGTTCGCCCGGGGTCCGGGTGTCGGTGGCCTCGTAGCCGGTGTAGCAGGAGGACGGGCTGTCGCCGGCCAGCACCAAGCCGAAGTGCGCGCGTACGACACCGTCCGAGTCCCGCCGGACGACGCTGAAGCCACCCGACACGACCGCCGGATAGCTCACCAGGATCTGTTCCACCCCAGGCAGGTGCGGGATCACGGTCTTGTTGATGATATCGAGGTTGGTGAACAGGCTGGACAGCCCTATCCCGGCTTGGTCGAGCAGCCCAGAGATCGACTCCGCAGCCGCCGGGGCGTTGACCAGCAGGCTGCGTATGTCGGGGTCGCTGGCAACCAGTTGGTCGGTGAAGACCCGTAGCTGTTCGGCGAACGTCTGAATGGCCGAGCCTGACGCCAACTGGGTGTCGAGCACCGTCCGGCCGTCGATGATCAACTGGATCGTCTGCGGCAGGGACTCCTGGGCTCGTTCGAGCAACAGGTCGCCATTGTCGATCAGCCGGGTCAGGTCGTCACCCGCGCCGGCGAACGCGGTCCCGAGTTCATCGACCAGCGTTCGGAGGTTTTCGGTGTCGATCGACCCGACCAACCGGTCGAGGTTGAGCAGCAACTCCTCGACCGGAACGGGGATGCCGGTCCGGGACTCGGGGATGACCGAGCCTTCCTCGAGGTAGGGCTCCCCGGGTCCGTCAGGGATGAGGTCGACGTACTGCTCCCCCACTGCGGACCGGTTGGTGACGACCGCTCGGGTGTCGGCCGGGATGGCGGGCGCATCCGGATCGATGGTCATGCCCACCGAGACGCCGTCCTCGGTCAGGTCGAGGCTGCTGACTCGGCCCACGGCGACACCGCGGTAGGTGACCTCGGCGTTGACGAAAATGCCACCCGAGTCGGTGAACTCGGCTTCGATGTCATAGCCGCTTCCCAGCAGCAGGCGATCCAGACCCACGTAGTTGAAGCCCACGTAGCTGATCCCGAGCAGCGCGATCGCGATGAAGGCGAGGAGCTGGATCTTGGTCTTTCGCAGGATCATCCGCCGGCCTCCGTACAGAGGCCGGGCAGGCACGGCAGGCCCGGCACCGGCACCGTTGACGTGGGCGGAAGTGTCGGCGCGGGCGGCAGAGTCGGGACCCCGGGCTGATCCGGCGACGGCGGCAACGACGGCGAGCCACTGGGGCCCGAGAGGTTCTCCAGCAGGGTCGCGAGGTCGAGGTTCATCGTCGCGACCATGTTCTG
>JALZIX010000220.1 GCA_030860025.1 Actinomycetota bacterium | reverse complement strand
CACCAGGGATTCGCGGCCTTTCTGTTTGTCAGCCCACCCATCCGCTGCAGCTAGCAAGGAGGTGAACCCCGTGACCGGGGCCACCACGACCGACACCGCCGTCTGGTCGATCACCCTCGATGTCGCCGACCTCGCATTGGCTGACGACGAACTGCCATGTCGGGTCCAGGACCCCGACCTGTGGTTCGCCGACTCGCCGGCCCAACTCGAGATCGCCAAGGACTTCTGCGCGACGTGCCCGGTCCGCCAGGCATGCCTTCGCGGAGCCATGGCCCGCTCCGAGCCCTGGGGTGTCTGGGGTGGCGAGATCTTCGAACGGGGTGTCGTCATTGCCCGCAAGCGTCCACGAGGCCGTCCTCGCAAGGAGATCGCCGCATGAACGCGGCCAGCCCGAGCACTATCCGCGACCGAGATCAGGAAGGAAGTGTCGCGATGAACTCCATGGCCAATGACGTGGCCCGAGCACGTATCCGCGACCAGCGCAGAGATGCGCTGGCCGGATCCCGCGCTCGTCGGTTGCTCGCCGCGCAGCGCTGGCAGCGTCGCGCCGAGCGCGCCGCACGTCGCGCGCAGAAGGCGCGCAGCGCTATCTGGTGACCGGGCAGGTGACCGCTACCCACCTCCCGGCCGCCCACTCCGAGCCCCCGTCCTCCGCTCCGCGCAGCGGAAGGACGGGGGCTCGGTCACGTTCTGGGATCACGCATGGCGGTGCAAGGAGTCCGCCACGTAGACCCGTGGCTTCGGCCATACTGGGCCATCCCAGGTAATCGGAGACGGTATGCCGACCGTGCGGTGCGAGAACTGCGGCACCACGCCGCCCAGCGCCGCCGACGACGCCACCGAGGCGCCTGTCGATCCACCGATCAGCTGGAGCCGTGAGGTCGATCGAGGGACTGTGCGCTGGATGTGTGAGGCTTGCGCGCGCGCCCACGTCAGGGCTATCGAGGGGCGCCTGGATCAGAGGTGGTGGTAGGGCGTGGCCCGTACGGAGAACATCGGCTTCGACCCGCCGATCAGCGGCGGGATCGTCGTGGGACACGACGGATCCGCAGCCGCGCACGAGGCCATGCGCTGGGCGGTCGAGGAGGGCCGGTTACGCGGCCTGGTCGTGCACGTTGTACGGGCCTGGGTGCTGTCCGGGGTGATCCGGGACATGGGCGGGATCTCGGCCGGAGTGCCCAGCTTCGAAGAGGCCGGAGCCTGGGTCACCGAGCAATTGCAGGAGAACCTCGCCACCTGTGAACCGGCAGGCGTGGAGGTGCACACCCATGTCATCCACGAGGCGTCCACCGACGTGATCTTGGCTGCCGCGGCACATGCCGACCTCGTGGTCATCGGTAATCGTGGACGGGGCGGTTTCGCCGGCGCCATCATCGGCTCGGTCGCCGAGAATGTGGTCCGCCACGCGCCGTGCACCGTGGTGGTCGTCCGCACTCGCAACTGAGCGCGCCGGCGATCCCGTTCAGCCGGCGAAGCCCGGCATCCAGCGTTCCAGGATCTGCCGGAAGTTTCCTGCGGAGCCCAACTGGGACAGCACTCCGATGGAGCCGATCGTCACCCGATGGATCATCAGGTAGGCGGGGGGAAGATTCAGTTGGCGGGCCAGCTTGTTCGCCTCTGATCGCGGATCCCCGATCCTGGCCGCTTCCCGCCGCATCCACTCGCGGCTGAACGCGAAATGATCAGTGGCGATCGGCGCCAGGATCGGCTTGAGGTAGTCCAGAGTCGACTGAGCATCGACGACGATGCTGGGCCGGACGAAGCCTTCCTTTCTCAATTCCCTGAGCACTGCCGGTGCGTCCCCAGCCAGGGCCAATCTGGCCATCCGGCCGATCGGTTCTGGGTGGCCCTCCGGCAGCCGGGCCACGGCACCGAAATCGATGACGCCAAGCCGGCCGTCAGCCATCAGGCGGAAGTTGCCGGGGTGCGGGTCGGCATGCAGCAGTCGGGCCCGCACTGGGCCGGAGAAATGCAGCGTGGTCAGCAGCATCCCCGCGTGGTTACGCTGTTCGGTAGTGCCGCGTTCGATGATCGTGGACAGCGGAATCCCGTCGATCCACTCCGAGACGATCACCTTGGGTGCGCTGGCCACTATTCGCGGGACGTGGATCTCGGAGTCGCCCACATAGGCGGCCGCGAACGCACGCTGGCTGTTGGCTTCGAGTGCGTAGTCGAGTTCCTCGGATACCCGGTCCTTGATCTCCACGATCAGCGGTTTGACGTCCATCCCCGGCGCCAGCAAGCCGAACAGTCGGGCGAATCGGGCGAGTTGGTTGAGGTCGGCCATCAGGGCTGGGCCGGCGCCGGGGTACTGCACCTTGATGGCGACCGCACGGCCATCCCGCCAGGTGCCTCGGTGGACCTGGCCGATGCTGGCCGCCGCAGCTGCCTTGTCGTCGAAGTCGCGGAAGCGCTCCCGCCACCGGTTCCCGAGCTGCTGGGACAGGACCGCGTGGACGGTCCGTACCGGCATGGGGGGAGCGGCCTCTTGCAGTTTGGTCAGCGCGGCCCGGTACGGAGCGGCGACCTCCTCCGGAAATGCCGCCTCGAACACCGACATTGCCTGACCGAACTTCATCGCCCCGCCCTTGAGCTGGCCCAGGACGGCAAAGATCTGTTCCGCGGTCTGTTGTTGGAGTTCGAGGGTCACTTCTTCGGCAGATCGGCCGCTGAGCCGCTTGCCCAGCCCGAGAGTCGCGCGGCCGGCGGCGTTGATCGGCAGGGACGCGAGACGGGCCGTACGCGACGCGCTGCGGCGCGGAATCGGCCCTGTCTCGTCGCTCACCGGCTCCATTCTCCACATTGCTGCAGACGGCGTCCTCCGAAAGGCCTCAGTGACCCGGGCGCCGGAGCGGGACCGCCGGGTCAGCCAGTGGCCGACAACGGGTCGGCGCCGGTCTCCAGGCAGCCGCAATCGACGTGTGGGGGCCACGCTCGACGGCACATCTGCCAGTCGGGCGGGCGCACCTCGAAGGTTGCCTCGATGACGTCCGGCGCCCGGTTGCCGTCGAGAAAGTCGAGTACCTGGGCGGCGGCCAGCGCCGCGGCCAGGGCGGCCAGCACACTGGTCGGCTCGTGCATCGCCCTGCTCTGGCCGGCTGCCAACTGGGCAGCCACTGCTGGCCAGCGTGGATCGCGGTCGGTCCGGTGCACTTCAGCGCAGCGCAGGCAGCTCGTCCGGCCTGGCACGACAAGGGGGCCGATCACCACCCTTCCCTCTCGCACGGCTACGGCCAGATGCGCGCCCCGCTCGACGAGGGGGTGTCCGTGCAGGGGATCATGGGCAGTCCAGGGCTGACAGAGGATGACCAGGTCGGGTTTCTCCGGTGCGGCGGCGGGACCCGCGAGTTCCACATGGGACGTTCGTCGGACGGCGCGCTGCGCGGCCAGAATCCGTGCCTCACCTTCGTCGTCCAGATCCAGCCCGCCGACAGTGGCATCACAGAGCCGGACTGAGGCTGTGTCTAGGAAGGTCAGTATGCCGACCCCACTTGCTGACAGTAGGGCACCCAGCGGGACGCCGATCCGGTTTGCCCCCTCGATCTGGACGTATCGTCGACTCCGCGCATCGAGGACCTGGCCGCCGTTCGACGCTGTGGAGGAAGTCTCGGTGAGGGCGACGAGTTCCGGCGCAAACGGGCCAGCCTCGGCCAGGCCGTCCGGGCTCACCGGTGCGCCGAGGAGGACGCCGGCCAAGCTCAGCCCGGACAGGATGCGGACCGCCGAGCCCAGATCCAGCCCCTGAACCGCAGCATCGGCCAGGACCTCGCCCTCACTGCGGCTTCCGTCGAGACCGGCCAGCCAGGTCGCGGTGGAAAGGTCCACTCCGGACAGGACCACACCGTTGCCCGGCTCAACGCCGATTTGCAGCGTCCGGGGATCCCGCCACATCCGTGGCAACCAGGGCTTGATGGCGGGTCGGGGACGCAGCGACATCAGGGGAGCCTGGCAAAACGGAGTCCACGTCTGCGCCGTTCATCCACAGGACCGCCGCTGGCGGCGGACAGCGAGTCGACGCCCGTGGACGGGAGTGCCGCAACACGGCAACGGCGCCCTTCCCATCGGTGAGAACGGCGCCGTTGCCGCCATGCGCGGCCGAGGAGCTAAGCCTTGCCGAGAATCCGGTTCATCTTGGTGCCGCAGACCGGACAGATGCCTTTGGCCATCCGCCGGCCCGACTCGCTGACGCTGACTTCACCATCGAAGTCGCGCTTCTCCTTGCACTTCACGCAGTAGCCGTTATAGGTCTCGGCCACGGTTCCTCCCTGCTGTCGGCAGTCCCGTACCCCACTGCAGCTTGCTCAGCGCGGGCACGCTGTCGCGGGACACGGTACTCGCCGCAGCGTGAACAACCGCTGCGCGAACGCCTAGCGTCGCGGCGCGTCGCGCTCCTGCGACCCGCCTGGACAGAGAATCCCCCGGTTCGACCCTTTCGAAAACGTTTGCCTTCCCCTTGCAAACGTTCCCTTCGGCGTCGAAACGGGGGCTTCGTGGCAGCGACGCTAGAACGCTGGCCGCGCGGAGGTCAATGCCAGTTACCCACTGGTTGTGGATAGCGCTGTGGATATCATGGGGAATCCCTGTACTAGCACTGTGGACAGCACGGGTACACCGTGTGGGCACCGCCGGAGTGGTTCCGGTGGCCGCCGGGACATTCGCCTCACAGCGTTGTCCACGGCCTGTGGATAAAAGAAATCTGCCGGCCGCCAGCGGGCTAAGCGGGATCCTGCCGACCCTCGCGGGGCTCTTGTCGATCCTGCTCCGGGTCCGCCGGCGCCGGTCCGGCGTCCTCGAGCGCCTCGACCGACCAAGCGGTCGTCGCGTCGGCCGACTGTGCTCGTACGAACCCCAACGGGTCGTCGAGATCATCTGCGCTGGGCAGCAGGTCCGGATGCGTCCATAATCGGTCGCGCCTCCCGATGCCCTGCCCAGCTTGGAGGGCACTCCACATCGTCGCGGCATCCCGCAGCCTGCGCGGACGCATCTCCAACCCGACTAGGGTGGCAAAAGTCTGCTCAGCCGGGCCGCCGCTGGCGCGACGTCTCCGGATCGTTTCGGTCAGCGCCTGCGCGCCGGGCAGCCGATCCGCGGCGGCCTGCGACACGACTGCATCCACCCAGCCCTCGGTCAGGGCGAGCAGCGTCTCCAGCCGAACCAGGGCGCGCTGTTGCTCGGGACTCTCCTGGGGGGCGAACATGCCCGACTGCATCGCTTGCTGAACGCTCTCTGGGTTCATCGGATCCAGGGAGCCCATCGCCTCCTCCATCTTCGACCGCATCCCGTCGACGTCCACCGTGATTCCGCGGGCATAGGTCTCGACGGTGTCCAGCAGTCGCTGGCGCAGCCAGGGGACGTGCCCGAACAGTCGCTGGTAGGCGGCCTCTCGAAGGGCGAGGAAGAGCCGGATCTCGTCTGCAGGGAGTTGCAGACCGGCGCCGAACTCAGTGACGTTCTGCGGAAGTAGCACCGCTGTCCCCGCGGGCGCCAAGGGCAGGCCCACGTCCGTACTCGTGAGCACCTCGCTGGACAGACTGGCCATCGCCTGGCCGACCTGGGCACCGAACATCATGCCGCCCAGGGCCTGCAACATCCCGCCCATCTGACCGGCGGCCTGCGCCGCCTCAGGGGGAATCACCGAGGTCATCGTCTTCGCAATCTGCGCGGCGACCGGATCGCACAGGGCGGACCAGACCGGAAGTGTCTTCTCGATCCACTCCACGCGTGACCATGCAGTTGCCGAGGTGATGCCAGAGGGCAGCTCGGTTACCTCACCGAGCCAGAGGTCGGCCAATCGCAGAGCCGCCTGAACGTCCTTACGCTCACTTTCGCTGACCGGCCGGTGCCCGCCCGCCACCTGCCCGACCGCACCTTGTCGGGCGAGATCCCAGTTGACCGGGCCCCCACTGTAGGAGAGGAGCTTCTGCAGCTCCGCGAACAGCGGCATCTTGCCCAGCAGGTCCTCGGGTCCGCCGCCGGGTTCCCGCCGCTCCGGATCGTTGCCGCCCGCTCCGAAGCCGAATGGGAAGTCACTGCTCATGTCATTGTCAACGCGATGTCCCGGCCACGCGTTCCGGGCAGCAGCCATCCGCCGGTTCGCCAGGTTGCTCGACAGGTCTTTTCCGGAGACCGCCTACGCTCGGGAACGTGAGCCGAAGACTTGGGACGCTGATGGTGGGCGCTGCCCTGCTACTCACCCTCGGCAGCCTCGGTGCTTTCCTCCCGGTGCCCTACGTGGCACTGACTCCTGGTCCGACCTACGACACGCTTGGGAGAGGGCCCAGCGGCAGTCAGATCATCAGGGTCAACGGGACCACGCCGAAGGACACCAGCGGCCTGCTCAGCCTGACCACCGTCGCGGTGTACGACCACATCGACTTCTTCTCCGCCCTCTCCGGTTGGTTCGACGACGAGGTGGCAATCGTGCCGCGCGAAGAGATCTACCCTCCGGATCAGACCGACGAGGAGGTGGACGAGGCAAACCGGGCTGACTTCCTCGCGTCGCAGCAGTCGGCTGAGCAAGCTGCCCTGGAACACCTCGGCTACCCGCTGAAGGTCGTTGTCCAGGAACTCAGCGCCGAGTCACCGGCGGCGGGCCGGCTTCGTCCGGGTGACTCGATCGAATCGATCAACGGTGAACCGACGCCGGATCTCGAGGCGCTCACAACGGTGTTGACCGCAATCGAACCCGGCACTGACGCGTCGGTCTTCGGTCGCCGGGTGGACGGGGGGTTCACCGCCGAGGTCACCACCGGAGAGGCACCGGACCGCGATGGTTCGGTCCTCGGCGTCCTTGTCGCTGACGCGCATTGGGCACCCTTCGATGTGGAGATCAGGGTCGATGAAGTGGGCGGTCCCTCGGCAGGCTTGATGCTCACCCTCGGCATCCTGGAGCTGCTCGGCGACGTGGATCTCACCGGCGGAGAGCGCATCGCCGGGACGGGCACCATCGACCTGGAAGGTTCGATCGGTGCGATCGGCGGTATCCGGCTCAAGATGATCGCCGCCCGCGACCTGGATGCGTCGGTCTTCCTCGTCCCGGAGAGCAACTGTGAGGAGGCGTTGCTGCAGGTGCCCGAAGGTCTCACGGTGGCTCGGGTCGGCACTCTCGACGACGCTCTCGACGCCTTGGCCGACTTGCGGGAAGGCAGGACCCCGTCGTCGTGTTGAGGTCAGGTCACGATCGGATACTCGGGGAACCGAGAACCCACTCCCGTAGTTCATCTACCGAGACGCCTTCCTAAGCTGTTCTTCTTACGACCACATTTCTGACTCAAGCCAGGAGCTCATACCCGTGACGATGCGGTCCCCCCTTCCGGTGCCGACCCTCTCTCGACGTGCCAAGGTCGTCCTCGCCGCTGTTGGCGTGCTCATCGCCCTGTTCGTCGTGGTGGGCACGCTGACCAGCGTCTACGTCGATTTCCTGTGGTTCGACGAGACCGGGTTCACCAATGTCTTCTGGACCGAGATCCAGACCCGCGCCCTACTTTTTTCGCTGGCTGCGATCGCCATGGGCGCTGTGGTGGCGCTGAACCTCTATCTGGCCTATCGGTTCAAGCCCGCCTTCCGGCCGATGTCACTCGAGCAACAGAACCTCGAGCGCTACCGCCGTTCGCTCGAGCCGCGCCGCAGGTTGGTCATCATCGGCACCGGCATCGTGCTCGCCTTGTTCGCCGGGTTCACGGCGCAGAGCAGCTGGCAGACCTGGTTGTTGTGGCGCAACGGACAGGAGTTCGGCACCAACGATCCCCAGTTCGGCCAAGACATCTCCTTCTTCGCCTTCGACTATCCGTTCTACCGCTTCCTCCTGGGGTTCGCGTTCGCGATCGTGCTGCTGTCCCTGATCGCCGCAGCGGCGACGCATTACCTCTTCGGTGGCATCCGGTTACAGACGCCAGGCCAGAAGTTGTCGGTTGCGGCGAGGATACACCTGTCGGTGCTGCTCGGAATCTTCGTGCTGCTCAAGGCGATTGCGTACTTCCTCGACCGGTACGGCCTGGTCTACTCCGACCGCGGCGAGGTGTTCACGGGGGCGTCCTACACCGACGTCAACGCCCTGCTACCGGCCAAGGGCATCCTGATGTTCGTTGCCGTGATCTGTGCCGTGGCGATGTTTGCCAACATCTTCGTCAAGAACTTCCTGCTACCGGCCGTGGCCCTGGTCCTGCTGATGCTGTCCAGTCTCGTCATCGGAGTCGCCTTTCCGGCGATCATGCAGCAGTTCTTCGTCAAGCCCAGCGCCGACCAGCGCGAAGCGGACTACATCGAGCGGGCCATCGAGGCCACCCGCGCGGCGTACGGAATCACCGACGTGGAGTACGTCGACTACACCCAGGACCCGGAAACCGCGGCCACGCCAGAGGAACTCCGCAACGACACCGAGACCATCCCCAACGCCCGGTTACTCGACCCGAACGTGCTCTCAGCGACGTTCACCGCCCGCCAGCAGATCCGCAACGTGTACGGATTCCCGGAGAAGTTGGACATCGATCGGTACACCATCGACGGCGTGACCCAGGACTACGTGGTCGCCGTGCGTGAGTTGGACACCAATGCGCTGACCGGTAACCAGACCAACTGGATCAACATGCACACGGTCTTCACCCACGGCAACGGCTTCGTGGCCGCGCCGGCCAACACCGTGGTCGCCGGAGCAGAGGGCGGCGAACCGGACTTCACGACCGGTGATCTGCCCGTCCGCGGTGACATCGAGGTGGAGCAGCCGCGGATCTATTACGGCGAACTGTTCGGCGACAACTACTCGATCGTCGGCGCACCCGAGGGGACCGAGCCGCGCGAGTTCGACCGGCCAGAGGGTGGTGGCGGCTCCGATCAGCAGTTGAATTCCACCTACGACGGGACCGGTGGAGTCGAGGTCGGCAGCTTCTTCCGGCAACTGGTCTTCGCCATCGAGTACCGAGAAAGAAACTTCCTGCTCTCCGAGGCGCTCAACGACGAGTCCAGGGTCATGTACGTCCGGGACCCCCGGGATCGGGTCGAGAAGGTCGCCCCTTTCCTCGAGGTCGACGGCGATCCGTACCCGGCGGTGGTGGACGGCAAGATCGTCTGGATCATCGACGGATACACCACGCTCAACAGCTATCCGTACTCCCTGCAGCAGGAGCTCGGTGAGGTGACCCAAGACTCGCTCACCGGCGTGGGCACGACTGCTTTGGCCAACGACCAGGTCAACTACATCCGGAACTCGGTGAAGGCCACGGTCGATGCTCACGACGGGACGGTCACGCTCTACCAGTTCGACACCGAGGACCCGGTGCTGGCCACCTGGATGTCTGCCTTCCCAGGGATCGTGGAGCCCGAGTCGGAGATCAGCGACGAACTGCGCGCGCACTTCCGCTATCCGGAGGACCTGTTCAAGGTCCAGCGCGAACTGCTCACCAGGTACCACGTCGACGACCCTGTGGCGTTCTTCAACTCCGACGACTTCTGGCAGGTGCCTGACGACCCGACCGATGCCAACTCGACCGAGGTGCAGCCGCCGTACTACATCCTCGCCCAGCGACCCGGTGACACCGCTGCCAGCTTCCAGCTGACAAGTGCGCTCAACGCACTGGAACGGGAGAACCTCTCGGCGTTCATTTCCGCGTACTCAGACCCCGACAACTACGGCGAGTTACAAGTGCTCCGATTACCCGGCAATACGCCGTATCGAGGCCCGCAGCAGGTGCAGCAGTCCTTCATCACCAACAACCAGGTGAGACCTGACCTGACCCTGTTCGACTCCGAGGAGTCGAATGCCGTCTTCGGCAACCTGCTCACACTCCCGATCGGGGACGGCGGGCTCCTCTACATTGAGCCGCTCTACGTGCAGGGCACGGGCGAGAACGGGTTCCCGCTGCTGCAGAAGGTCCTGGTCAACTTCGCCGGCAGGGTGGGGTATGCGAATACCTTGTCCGAGGCGCTGGACCAGGTCTTCGGCGCCGGCGCGGGGGAGAGCGCCACGGATGGCGGCGTCACGCCCACCGATCCGGGGACTACGCCGACACCGACTGATCCGGGGACGACGACCGATCCGGGGACGACGAGCCCACCTGCCGCCTGCGACCAGGCAGCGCTCGCCCAGGCTGCCGACGACATCAATGCGGCCTTGGAGGCGCTCGCCGAGGCGCAGCGTGCCGGGGACTTTGCTGGGATCGGCACGGCGCAAGCGGACTTGGCGGCAGCAACCACCGCCTATCAGGAGGCATACGCTGCCTGTGGCGGTGGGGACTCTGGTGGGGGGACCGGAACGACGCCGACTCCGACGACTCCAACTCCGACACCCTGATCGGCTAGGCCCCCGGTTTGCCCGTCCTTACCGGGATGCCTAGACTGGGGCTACCGACGCGGGGTGGAGCAGCTCGGTAGCTCGCTGGGCTCATAACCCAGAGGTCGCAGGTTCAAATCCTGCCCCCGCTACCAAGATCGACTTATTCCACTTCCAACCTTCGGGTGGGAACGGAGTAGGCCGGTAGAGGTACCGGCGAGGCCCTCAGCATTCGTGCTGGGGGCCTTGTTCGTTCGGGACGCGATCAGGGATCGTCAGTCGCCCTCGTAGATCACCATGAATGCGAAGTCGTTGAGTCTCACCGGTGTCGCCAGTGTTGCTCCGTTGGAGTCAGTCATCGTGGTCGGTGCGCCGTTGGTGAGCAACCTTGTCCCGTCGGTCGTGAAGGCGAGGATCTCGTCGAAGTACACAACGCCAAACCGAGCCAACGGACTATGCGGGCCGTTGATCAGGCTTCGATTGATCCCCGCGTTGATTGTGACGGCCGGCGGGAAGCCGGTCTCCATCGGGAGGCTCACAGTTTGGGACGTTGTCTCATTGGCCAAGAAGTAGAGTGCCGTACCTGCGGGGTTGGTTTGCAGGCACAGGACGGCGCTGATCGTGTCACCAGGGCTAACCGGAAGGGCGACTTGCGCGCCGGTGTGAATCCGGATCAGGGTAGTGATGTTCAGCCTGGATCTCGTAAAGGGATGCTATTGCGGTCCGCGCCGAGCGCGGCGTTGTCGCTGACTGGCGTTCCCTCCTGACTCGCAGTTCCTACTCACTGCCGCGGAAGAAGTCGCGTTCTTCTTGGCGCTCGCGCCGGCGAGCCAACAGGATCTTGACCGAGGAGATCGGGTCGAGGGTGGGCAGCGAAATCCAGAAGATGTAGCGGGTGCGGCGATCGACCCAGACCCCGATGACGAAGACCCAGAGCATCGCGACGCAAGTACTGATCGCCGCTCCCACCGCACCGAGTGGCGGGATCAGGACAAAATTGAGCCCGACGCTGATGGCCGCACCGACGAGGTTTCGGATGATGGCCTCGCGGTAGAGCTTCTCCCAGTTGGTCAGCAGCAGCAGGGTGGCGCCCACGGCGGCCAGCGGGGTCGAGAACGCCAGGATGATGATCACGACGGTCGCGTCGTCATATGCCGGACCGAGCAGCAGCGGGGCCAGCGGGGCCATGACCAGGATCAGGCCGAGGGTGATCGCATAGCCGCACAGGTTGACGAACCGGGCGAAATCGGACAGGGCTGTTTTGTAGCGCTCGTGATCGGTCTTCTTCAGAGCGAGCAGCCGCGGTGTGAAGGAGAGCGCCAGCGCGATGAGCGGGAACTTCGGGGCGTCAGCCAGGCTGGACGCCGCGGCGAAGACACCGGTCTCTTTGAAGTCCGACAGCCAGGCGAGCATCACCTGGTCCAGCCGCTGGTAGACCAGTGCCGTGGAGGCCACCAACAGCAACGGGACGAACTCTTTCACCACGCTGAACATCCGGCCCCGGTTCAGCTCCCACCGGTAGTCCTTGTTGTAGCGGCGGTACGCGATCCAGCTGCCGATCGAGGCAAGTGCCGATTCCGCGACATAGGTCCAGGCGACCGCGACGACCCCGTACCCGGCCAGCGGCAGAGCCACCCGGATCGCACCCGTGACGAGCACGACCGCCACTCGGATGAGCACGACCTTTTTACTGGACTGCTGCATGATGAACCAGGCGTCGACCACCTGCAGGGGTCGCAAGAGCGACGACCCCACGATGACGAGAATGACGATGCCCTCGGTGCTGGTGACTCCGACCGTGACGGCCACCCCGACCGTGATCACCGCCACGATCGCGCTCGTGACGAGGCCAGCCGCGACCTCTGCGGAGCTCAGCAGCATGTTCGCGGACTGCGGCTGTGCGGCCGTGTCGCGCATCAGGCACTGCGATGCGATGTTGCTGATCGGCATCAGCAGCATGAGGAGGGCGATCCCGAGGGCCAGTCGGCCATAGTCGGCTGGACCGAGTTCCCGGGCCACGACGATGGTGACCAGGAAGGCCACGCCGAGGTGCGTGACCCGTTCGAGCATCAACCAGATGGCGTTACGCCCCGAGCGGCGCCCGCCGCCGCGGGCTGCGGCGATCGGCACGGACTTCTCGGTCTCGGCGGGACCGCCGGGCTCGCTCACAGGGTTTCCACGCTCATCTGGCTGGGTGCGGCGCGGCTCAGGCCTGCATCGGAGGCCGGACCCCGTCGTAGTCCTCCGGAACTGTCTGGAGGGCCCAGTCGCTGATGTCCCGGATTGGCTTGGCCGGCACGCCGCCATAAAGCATTCCGGTCTTGGTCGCCCCGGGCATGAGCACGCCGCCCATGGCGAGAACACTGCCCGCCGGCAGGGTCGCCCCGGCAGCGAGCGTGGTCCGGGCCGCAATGAAGGATCTGTCCTCGATCCGGGTGACCGCGCAGGCCAGGACGTGCTTGCTCGGGTCGTAGGAGTGTGAGTAGATCAAGGTCTCCTTGCCGGCGATCGCTGACCAACTTGCCATGAAAACGCCGCCGGAGCAGTCCAGATCGTGGCCCTTGGTGATCAGGACGTGGTCGCCCAGGGACAGGATGCCTACGGTGAACGGATCCGCGCCCTCAGTACGTCGGAACGACGGAACTGCTGAGACCTTGTTCCAACGCATCATGGTGCAGTCGCTGCCCATCCGAAGACCGCGCAGGTTCCGGAAGATGCTCCCGGACCAGATGTGCGTACGGGCGCCGATCTCGATGCGAATGATCTTGAGCAGGATCACCGGGTCGATAATGGCCGTAGGGTGAATCTGATGCCCGAGCATGTTGAGCAATCTGTTCTTCAGGGTAGACGCGGGCAGCAAACCCGCGAACAGCACGAGAAGCGCTTTGAGTTTCTTCACGGAGACCTCCGAGTCCCACGGGAGGCCTACGGCCCACACCGGTCGGCAGCATAACGTCGAGCGTGCACGCCGGTTGCGCCCCTCGTCAGTCAGAGGCGCCAGGAGCCGTAAGCTGAGCCCTCCACGACTTGCGTCGAGCCGACGCCACCGAGATGGGCGCGGGACCAGCAACAGGGGGAATACGTGACGTCGCAGTACGTGTGGGGGCACGCCGTTCGGGTGAGGGCAGTGCTTGCCACGCTTGCCGTTCTGGCGGGGCTCATGACGTGGGCGCCGAGTCCGGCCGCTGCCGCAGTCGCATTCCAGACCGAGGACCTTCGTGTGCAGTCCGGATCCGGCGCCGACCGGGTCGAGTTGGATGTCACGTTCTACATCCCGAATTCAGCATCGGAGCGCGAACCAGCGGCCGCGATCATTTTCCCTCATGGGTACGGCGGCACGAAGGAGCAGCCCAAGGGCCAAGCGACGAAGTTCGCCCGACTGGGGTATTTCGGGGTTACGTACTCCGCCCGGGGGTTCGGCGAGAGCACCGGTGATATCAGCCTCAACGCACCGGAGTACGAGGTGGCCGACGCGAGCACCCTCATCGACCTGCTCAGCGAGCGGCCCGATGTCCTCAAGGACGGCGAGGGCGACCCGCGGGTGGGGATCCTGGGTGGGTCCTATGCGGGCGCGCTCGCGCTCTTGACGGCGGCCTACGACCCGCGGGTCGATGTGATCAGCGCTTCGCGGACCTGGAGCAGCCTCGTTTCGGCCCTGTTCCCGAATTCGGCAGGCCCGCCTGCCGCCGAAACTCCCGCGTCGCCGGCCACGTATGCCGGCGTCGGGGTGTTCAAAAAGCTCTGGGGTCAGTTCTTCTTCGAGGGTCGCTCGCTCGAACCCGAGGGGGGCCCAGGTGGCAACGCAGGCGGCGGAAACGGTGGCGAGGCGGGGGAGTGCGGGGGCCTGCGACCGGAGTACTGCGCCGCCTACGAGGAGGTCCTGCAGACGAATCGGATGACTGAGGACATGCGGGCGCTCCTGGAGAAGTCCAGCCCGTCCTCAGTACTCGGCCAGATCACCGCGCCGACCCTGTTGGTCCAGGGCGAGGGCGATCAACTGTTCCCGCTGGCCCAGGCAGATGCCAATGCCCGCGGGATCGCCGCCGCCGGCACTCCGGTCAAACTGGTGTTCGTCACCGGCGGCCACGGGGCTTTCCGGCAGAACGAAACAGAGGCAGCCAAGCTGGATGACCTCCAAACCAGGTGGTTCGACTTCCACTTGCGCGGCACCGGCGAGGATCCCGGAACCAGCTTCGACTACACCGTGGTCAATCAGACCAACTTCACCGGCCCGACTGAGGGGGAGCTCAAGACGGCCGACTCCTATCCGGGATTGACCGGGCCCGGTCCGGCCCGTCTCGAGGTCCCCATCATCGGGGAAGCACAGGAGATCGAGTACCCGGCCAATGGCTCGCCGGGGGCCTTGTCGTCCTTGCCGCCGGGTTTCCAGTCGCAGAACGGTGAGCGCCGCGGGGCGCCAACCGAGATCCCCGAACAGAGCGCGACGTTCGAGAGCGATTCGTTGGTCGATGCGCTGGAGGTGGTCGGCACACCGGTGGTGAACGTCGAGGTCGCCTCCACGTCGGGCGAGGCGGTGCTGTTCGGAAAGGTGTACGACGTCGATGCCGACGGGGCGGCCAGCCTCATCATGGCCCAGGTCGCCCCGGCCCGACTGACGAACGTCCCAGCCTCGTTGGACCAGGCGCAGTCAACCGCCATCGCACTGCCCGCCATGTCGTATCGCTTCGCCGAGGGGCACTCGATCCGAGTGATCCTGACCAGCACGGATCAGGGATATGCCACTCCCGCAGATGAGGCGACTTATCAGGTGGCCTTGGCCGAGGGGGAGAGCGGCGTGTTGAGTGTCCCGGACGTCACCGGGCAAGCCGCGCCGGAGTTCACCGCTCGGGCACGCGGCGGCGGGATCGCCACTGTCGCGCTCATCGCCGGAGGTGCGGCGGTGGTGGTCCTCGTCATCGGCGTGGTCACGTGGCTGCTGCTGCGCCGGGATCGGCGTAGTCGTCGCGGTCGCCGGCGAGTTCATTCATCATGGTGATGCCATGAAGTACATCGCGGTCGGCGGACTCGCCGCGCTCCCGCTGCAGTGGTTCCTGCTTGCCGAGAGCCCGGCTGGTGACATTCGGTTGCACCAGGCTGCGGCGATCATCATGACCATGGTCATCGTGCTCAGGTTCGGCCTGCCTCGGTTGGAACGGGGAGTCCGCGGGGCGCAGGTCTTCATTCTCGCCAACGTCTTCATGCTCGTTCTGTGGTTCGCGCTCAACGTCTTCAACGGCTTGCCGATGTCGAAGCCCATCAAACAAGTCATGTTCCTACTGACGTTCCTCGCGGTGACCGCACTGTTCTATTTCGTCGTCAAGGAGAACGACACAGAACTCATCGACGCGTTCCGGTGGACCACGACCGCCTGCGTCACGGTCCTCATCGCGGCCTTCGGTTGGTCGATGCTCAGCAATGGCGTCAACCCCATCGACGTCATCGGGCGCAGCATCGAGGCCGGAGATCCGAACATCTTGCAGAAGGAGCTGTTCAAGTCGAGTTTCGTGGGCTTCGGCTTCGAGGCCGAGGAGGCCCGTGGCAATCTGCGGCACGAGGTCTTCGGGGGCCTGCTCGCCACGATGTACATCTCGAGCTGGGCCAATGCCCGGCGACCACTGACCATCCCCCGACAACGCCACATCTATCGAGTCGCGATGGTGATCGGTGCGGGCTTCCTGCTCATCTCGCTGAGCCGTTCCATCCTCGTTGCCGCGGCGATCTGGCCGCTCATTTCGTTCTACCGGGCACTGATGACCGGCCGGGTCACCCCCCGCCAGCAGCTCGCCGTCGTAGGCGGCGTGATCGGCGCTGCCATCCTGGCGATATCAGGATTCCTCGAGGTCTTGTGGACCAGGTTCACCGAGGAGACCAATTCCTACTCCTTGCGTGAGGACCTCATAAGCCTTGCGTTGGCACGCATCCAGGAAAACTTCTGGGTCGGGGGCATCGACACTGACCGGACCAGTTCGCACAACTTCGTCCTGGACATGTGGCAACGCGGCGGCATCTTCGTCGGTATCCCTGCGGTGTTCATCTTCTTGTTCATCAGCTTCTACTGGTTGAAACTGCTGCTCCGCGCCACGACGATTCCGGCCGAACTACTCCCTTTGGTTGCGGCAATGGCACTCCCATGTGTGCGGTTGGTCACCCAGGGCGGCGGTTCTCTGCAGATCGTCGAGTGGGTCGTACTGGCTTTCGTGATGGGAGTTCTGGCCGCCTCGAGAGAGGTGGAGCAGCCGCTAGAAGAACCTTCAGAACAAGACCGAGCCGCAGCTCTGCTGTCTCATGATCAAGCCGCCACGCTCAAGCGATTGAGCAGCAGACGTGCCCCGAGCAGCTCCACCTAGCTGCAACCAGCAGCTAGGTCAGGCGCTCTCGCACAGCGCGCGGATGGAGTCTGAGCTTCCCTCGGCGATCTCGGTGTCGAGTTCCGGATTCTCCGCGCCAGCCAGGATCTCGTTGTTCAGTTCGACGAGGACCTGGGTGAGCGGGTCGATGAACGCGTCGAGCTCAGCGGGTGAGACGCCACCGAGACTCTCGAGATCGCGGGTCAGGTCGGAGATCGTCTCGCTGTCGAGGGCGTCGATGTTCTCGATCGCGGTGGTTCGTACGTCGTCTGTTCGCGTGAGCAGCGGAAGTACCGCGCCGCAGGCGGTACCGAGACTCAGCTGGCCAGGGACTTCGCCGGGGTCGACCACCGGCGGTACCGGGGCGCCGGGCGGCAGCGTTGTTGCCGGAGCGGTGGTCGTGGTCGGCAGCGCCGCCTGCTGGCTGGCGGGATCCAGGACGCCCGGCGGGTTGGCCACGAGATAGGCAGCACCGCCGAGCACGGCAAGAGTCATGAGCAGCAGCAGCACGTTGCCAAGGACAGCAAGGACTCTGGACGGTCTGTCGCGCCGTCGGCTTCGACGAAGGGCCATGGTGACTAGGGTTCCGATCTAGGGTGGACTGGTTGCCTGAGGTCCGCGGGCATCTAGCGGCGAGGACCCTGCGGCGGGCCGACGCCGGATCCGACGTGCTGTTCGAAGGCGGCGACGGTGCCGGGGGCTCCGACGTCTGCAGTTGTCCGTCCCCGGGAACGGCCTCCCGGCGCGGAGCGCAACATCTCCCGTGGGCTCGGGTCGGGCTCGTAGCTGTAGCCGTAGCCGTAGCCGTAGCCGTAGGTGCTGCCGCCCTTCGGCGGAATCATGTTCAACACTGTGCCCAGCACTCGCACGTCTATCACGCGGACCATGGCCGCCGCCGCACGCAACTGTTCGCGCTTGGTCGCGCCCCATCGGGTCACGATGACGACACCGTCGGCAAGGATCGCGAGTACCGCGGCATCGGTCACCGGCAGCAGTGGGGGAGCGTCGATGATCACGTAGTCGTGGCTTTCCCGCAGATCCTCGAGCAGGTGTTTCATCTGCTCGGAGCCGAGCAGCTCACTGGGGTCAGGTGGGTTCGGCCCAGAGGCCAGTACCGACAGCTTCCCGTCCCCCCACGGCTGAAGGAGCTCCGACAGGTGCGCCTTTCCGGCCAGGATGTTGGTCAACCCGGCCCCGCCCACAAGTTGCAGGTAGCGAATCACGCGCGGTCTGCGAAGGTCTGCCTCGATGAGCGCGACGCGCTGCCCGGACTGAGCCAGGACGAGCGCGAGATTGATCGCGGTCGTGGTCTTGCCCTCACCGGACACGGAGCTGGTGACGACGATGACCTTGGGTGGGTTGTCGACGCTGACGTACTGCAGGTTCGTCCTGATCTGGCGGTAGGCCTCGCTGGTGATGGATTGGGCCTTGTGTTGTGTGACCAGCGGCTCGGCTTCCATCTCAGGGTCGTAGAGGACGCCACCGATTGTGGTGGACCCGGTGAGCTCCTCTACCTGTTTGACGGACTTGACGGTGTTGTCCATCAAGTACCTCAAGAGCGCCAGCATCAACCCGAGCAGCAACCCGACCAGCGCCCCAAGGGGAAGATTAAGCATCGGATCGGGAAACACCGGCTCGAAGGGCAGGCCGCCGGCTTGGGCGACGGTGACCTTGACCGGCGCGACCTGAGGGGTGATCACGGTGACGCCGTTGGCATCGATGGTTGTGACCGGGTCTGGGGTCTCCAGTTGCGTGACGAGCTCCACGAACTTCGTAGCCATCGTGTTGGTGATCAACTGCGCCCGCTCGGGCGACGCATCGGTCACGGTGATCTCGAGAATCACGCTGTTGGGCGCCACGACGGCTTCGACGTTATTGGCCAGGTCCGAGGGCAGCATGTCGGTGAGGCCGAGTTGGGCGATGATCTCCTTGGCGAACTGCTCGGTTCCCAGCAGCTGGGCATAGGAGGGCACGCGGTCCTGGGCAACGATGTTTGCCTGGGCGCTGTTGGTCTCTGTGCCAGAAGTCGACACGAACAGCTTGGACGTGGAGGCATAGGACGGCGGGATGAGCACTGTCACGGCTCCGGCGGCAGCTATCCCGATCAAGGTCATGCAGAGGATGAGCCTCCAGTGTGACCGAATGGCCTGGAGGTACTGGCTCAGTTCCACGGATGCCCCTGCTCCCTTGGTTTCCTCGCCAGCAACCCAACTCGAGATGCTTGCCGACGGCCGGAACTCTACCAACCAGAGGGGTCGCTGAATGTCACCAGGCTCACACGCCAGGTAGCCGCCACCGTCCATGGGTCCGACCGTCGTACGTGGGCCGCTGGTAGCGTCCGACGCATGGTGCAGCGCAGCCGGCCGCCGAGGATCTAGCCGGTGCCGGATCCGGTCATCCAGAGGACTGCAGCGCTCGACCTGGTGATTGCCGGCGCGGCCCGCAGTGGCACCTCCTACCTCGCCGCCCAGTTGAGCGCGCACCCGAATATCGATCCCGGGTCACTCAAGGAACCCAACTTCTTCAGCCGCAACTACGAGCGTGGGGTCCAGTGGTACGACGGCTTGTTCCAACCCCGAAACGAGGGGCTGCTCCGCATGGACGCGAGCGCTTCGTACACCTTTCCGCAGTTTCCTGAGGCACTGGACAGACTCGCTGACCATGCCCCGGCCGCGCTTGTCGTGTACGTCGTGCGAGACCCGATCCCTCGCGCGGTGTCGCACTATCTCTATCACCGGTACTACTTCAAGCAGGAACTGGCCGCGGACTTCGCGACCGCGATGAGGACGAACCCGATCTACACCGGCTCCAGCGACTACGGACACTGGCTAGGCGCCCTGGCCGATCGGTTTCCTCGTGCCCAGATCCTGGTGGTGCCCTTCTCGGCGGTGGCCAGCGGGGCGGCGGCGACCTACTTGTGCGAGCGGATGCACCTGTCACCCCTGGAAAGCACCGAGGCGGCCGAGGCGCACAAGAACAACGTGGTGACGTTCAAGAACGAGGGGTTCCGACGCGCCAGTCGCATCCTGCGACGCAGCCGCTTCTATCCCAAGGTGCGGGAGTACTTGGGCGCCAATCGGCTGCGGAAGGTGCGTTCCTTGGTCACTCGCGAGGCGGCCTTGCCAAGCACTGCCGAGGCAGTTGCTACCTGTAATCCAGAGCAGTTGCGCGAGCTGGCCGAACTCGAGGCGAACAGCCGCAAGGCAGCCGCGGACTGGCTCACGGAACAGGATGAGCGACTGGGGCTGAACTGGCTGACGGACTGGCAGGCCAGCCAGGCACACTCCCGAACGTGAGTCTGCCCAGCCTGTTCCTGATCGGTGCGCCGAAGGCAGGCACGACCTCCCTGGCGGCATGGCTGTCCAGTCATCCAGACGTCTATTTCTGTGTACCGAAGGAGCCGTACTACTGGGCTTCGGACTATCCCCGACTACGGGCCCACTACGGCTTCGATACGCGCCGCAGCTACGAGGCGTTGTTTTCCTCCGCGGAGGCCGCACGGGCCCGATATGGGGCTGACGGGTCGACCAACTACCTGTACTCCGAGCGCGCCGTGCCTGACATCCTCACCGAGGTTGAGCAGCCACGCTTTCTCGTCGCACTGCGCAGCCCGGCAGACCTACTCGTGTCCTATCACCGCACTGAACTGATCGCCCTCAACGAGGACGAGACGGACTTCGCGACTGCATGGCGGCGGAGTCTGGCCGGAGGAACACCGCAGACGAACCCGCTGGACCCCAAGCTGGTCGACTACCCGTTGGTCGGACGCCTGGGAGCCGCGGTCGAGCGACTGCTCGACCTCGTTCCGCGGGAAAGCGTGCACTTCGTGCTCTTCGACGACCTGTCCGCTGACCCGAATGCCGTCTGGACCGCGCTGACCAGCTTCCTTGGTCTGCCCGAGGATCCGGTGCCGGCGTTTGACGTACGCAATGCCAGCGACAAGACATTTCGCTCGACGAGCCTGCGCCGTCTTACCCACCGCCCGCCCCGACTGCTCGCGCCGCCGATGCGCTGGTTGCGCCAGTGGTCACGTACGACGTCCAACCCGGTGGCCGCCGCCCTGAAGTCGCGGATGTGGCGGGCGGAGCGTCGCCCCGACGTCGACTCGACGGTCCGGGCCGAAGTCATCGCGTATCTCGCCGAGGACACCCGGCTTCTCGGGAAGCTCATCGGTACGGACCTGTCCCACTGGGCGGAGGCGAGACCTCAGTAGGCCCTAGCTAGCCTTTGTCGTTTCCCCTGTGGATCCTGAGAGGAGCCCGGCCCGGATGCCTCGCGTGCTGCATATCACCGAAGTGCCGGAACTCGGGATTCTCAGCGTCCTCAAGGAGTTCACCCGCGAGCAGGTCTCCCGTGGTGATGAGGTGCACATCCTCGCTGCCCGCAAGATGCGTCGGTTGCCCGGAGTGCAGCACCACGACTGGTCGATCAAACGGCGGCGACCGAGTTCGTACGTGCCGGGCGTGGCCGAATTACGCCGCACGATCCAGGACGTCGACCCTGATGTCATACACCTGCATTCGTTCTTCGCCGGCTTCTTCGGCCGCCTGCCGTTCGTGTTGAGCGGGCTGACAGTGCCCGTGGTCTACCAGCCGCACGCCTGGTCGTTCGACGTCCTGGGCAACCCGCATGTGGCGACCGCGTTGCGACTGTGGGAGCGCTTCGCCAGCCGCCGCACGAATGTCCTGGTGGCCAACTGTGCTGACGAGATCGACGAGGGACGGCACATCGGCATCGACAACCACGCGATCACCATCGGCGTGCCGATCGACACCGACCGCTTCGCGCCGGTGGACGAGGCGACCCGGCAGCACTACCGCGTGAAACTCGGCGTGGGCAAGCCCGCGATGCTGCTGTGCCTAGGTCGACTGGCCAGGCAAAAGGGCCAGGATCAACTGGCAGCGGCCTGGGAGAAATCCCCGATCCCGGATACCGAACTGATCTTCGTCGGACCCACGGACCACTCGGATCTCCGTGCGTCAGCGCCGCAGGAGTGGGGGCACAGCATCCGCGCGGTTGGGCAACAAGCAGACGTCCGGCCGTGGCTCTGGGCCTGTGACGGACTGCTGCTTCCGTCGCGATACGAGACGGTGTCCCTGGCCGTCGCCGAGGCGATGGCCTGCGGCCGACCGGCGGTGGCTACCCGAGTCAATGGTGTCCAGGAGATCCTGACCGGGGGGTCCCAGCCTCCTGCCGGCACGGTGGTGCCGTTGGGCGACATGGCGCAACTGCTCTTGGAGAGTCAACGGCTGGTGTCGGATCCCGCCCTAATGCAGCGGCAAGGAGAGGCCGGCCGGATCCGTGCGCTGGAGAGCTTCTCGGTCCCGGTCATCGTTGATCGGCTCGAGCGCGCGTACCAGGAGGCAATGAAGGTCACGCGGGGCGGGCATGACGGTTCCTAACTTTCTGGTCGCCGGAGCGGCCCGCTCAGGTACCACGGGCTTGGTGGAGGGATTGCGTACGCATGCCCGGGTCTTCATCACCGCTCCGAAGGAGCCGCACTACTTCGCGCTGCACGGAAAGATCGCTGACTTCCGCGGCCCCGGTGATGCGGCGACCATCAACCGGGTCGCCGTGACCGACCACGACGCCTATCTTCGCTTGTATCCGGCGCAGCACGACTACCTCGCCCTGGGCGACGGGTCGGTGTCCACGCTCTACTACGCCGAGCAGGCGGCCCCGGAGATCCTGCGGGTGAACCCGGACATGCGGCTGGTGGTGATCCTGCGTGAACCCGTCGACCGCGCGTACTCCAGCTACCTCTACCTGCGCGCGCGGGGTTTCGAGCCCTGCGAGGACTTCCTCGAGGCGGTGGCGCGGGAGCCGGTCCGGCAGCAGGAGAACTGGCATCACCTCTGGCACTACACAGCCATGGGTCAGTACGCCCACGGCCTGAAGGTCCTGCGGGAGGCTGTGGGACCCGACCGGGTGGGAGTCTGGTTCTACGACGATCTGCAGAACGACTACCACGGCACGATCCGCAGGGTTCAGGAGTTTCTCGGCCTGCCCGAGGACCACGACCAAAACCTCGACGTGCCACGCGTCAACGTCTCCGGCACTCCCAGGCTGGCCCTCATGCAGCGCGCCATCCAGACAGCGACCCGCAACGAGTTCGTCCGCAGCTCGGTGAAGTCGCTGACTACCTTTCGGTTCCGTGAGCGGATCCGGCGCAGTGGTCTGCGTCCCTCGGAGGTCACCGCTCACGTTCGAGCCAACCTGGCGCCACGGTTCGCCGACGACCTGCCCCAACTCGCGAAGATCGTGGACGGCCCAGTCCCGGACTGGCTGAAGGTCTAGGACGCGGTGCGCATTCTCCAATTGCACAACCATCACCAGAGCAAGGGTGGAGCGATGGAGGTGCTCGCGCACGAGGGCGAATTGCTCAGCGCTGCCGGGCATTCGGTCAGCGAATACACCCTGCCGCCGGCCGAGGAGATGGGCCTGCCGGCGGTTCGAGCCGGCCTCAAGGCGATCTGGAATCTCGAGGCGAGCCGCGATGTGGCCGGTCGGATCAAGGAGTTCCGGCCAGATGTCGTACACGTACACACGCCCTGGCCGTTGATGTCACCGGCCGTGTTCCGTACAGCCTCCGGTTTGGGGGTCCCGACGGTCAACACACTGCACAGCTACCGGTATTCGTGCATCGCAGCTACCTGCTTCCGCGACGGGCACGTGTGTGAGGACTGCGTCGGCACGTCCCTGAAGCTGCCCGGAATCCGGCACCGCTGCTATCACGACAGCCTCGGTGGCAGCACCGCGCTGACGGCAAGCCTGGTGCTCCATCGCGGGCTCGGGACGCTGCATCACAAGATCGACAAGTTCATCGCACTGACGAGTTTCGGTAAGCGGCTACTGATCCGCGACGGTCTGCCTGAAAGCAAGATCACCGTGAAGCCGAACTCGGTCGCCGACCCTGGCGTCCCGGTCGGCCCGGACCTCGCCGAGCCTTACATCGCCTTTGCCGGGCGATTGATCGACGTCAAGGGAATCGCGACCCTGCTAGAGGCGTGGCCCAATGTTGCGCCGGGGCTGAGGCTCAAGATCGCCGGTGACGGTCCGCTCCGATCCCTCGTCGAGCAGCATGCCGCCGCCGATGCCTCGATCGACTACCTCGGCTGGGTCAGCGAGGAGGAGGTGGGAGGGCTGATGGCCGGTGCGATCTGCATGATCGTGCCCTCCGAGTGGTACGAGGGGCTGCCGCTGGTTATCCTGCGCAGCCTGTCCTTCGGCACCCCGATGGTCGTCTCGGACCTGGAGAACATCTGCGAGGACGTCGTCGCCGACGGAGCCGGGATCGCCTTCCAGGTGGGTGACGCACTCTCCCTGGCCACGGCTTTGGCTGATGTCGTGGCCGATCGGCCGGGGTGGCTGGCCCGCCGGGAGCGGGCTCGGCAGTCTTATCTAGCGCGGTACACGCCTGAGGCGGACGTGAGGCGGCTCGAGGCCATATATCGCGAGGTCATTGATGCCCGGGCGCAGAGAACTATCTACTGACTCCGAAACCCGCGGGTTCCCGAATGCGTCTCTACTGTGCGTACCGTGTTCCATAAGCTTACATCGTCAGTCTGACGTCCTAGGTCTCCAGGAAACGGAATTCATGTTGTTCTTACGTAAGTCCTTCGTCGTGCTGCTCGCCCTGAGCGCGGTATCCGTAGCGCTCGCCGCGCCGACGCAGAGCCAGCCAGCGCAGGCCGCCACGCCGGTGACTCAGGTCATCGTGTGGGGCGACTCCATGTCCTTGGCGTGGGGCGCCTACCTCGAGCCGCTGCTGGGCGTTCCGGTGCTCCGTAAGGGCGTGGGCAGCGAGGACGTGCAGCAGACCGAGACTCGATTCAACACCTGGCTCGCGGAAACGCCACTAGCTGTGCGCAACGTGACGGGTCACCTGTGCTGGTGCGGCGGGGTCAACGCCAACATCTTCCAC
>JALZIX010000179.1 GCA_030860025.1 Actinomycetota bacterium | reverse complement strand
CCGATCGACTGCTGCTGTCCACCGCCGTCCTTCGTACCGGACTGTCGACGGTGCTCGAGCTGCTGGCCGAGATCCTCACCTCGGCGTCCTACCCGACCGCAGAGGTCACCGCGGAACGCGACCGGCTGGGTCAGCGGATCTCGATGGCCCTTACCCAGCCCTCCGTCGTTGCCCGGATGGCCCGCTCACGGCGGCTGTTCGGGGACCACCCGTATGCGCAGGTGTTGCCCGATCCAGCGGCCGTGGCCGCCCTGGACGCGGCCACCCTGCGCCGGGCGCACCGCGACCGGGTTCGGCCGCAGGGGTCCTCGCTCGTCGTTGTGGGTGACGTCACGCCGGCGGCATTGACCAAGCAGGCCAGCACGGCGTTCGACGGATGGAGAGACCCGGGTGGTCGTCGGCGGCCGATGGCGTCCTTGCCGCCGTACCAGGCAACTGGGATCACGCTGGTCGATCGGCCCGGTGCGGTGCAGAGCAACATCCGCTGGGGTGGCGCGGCGGTCGGCCGTAGTGATCCCGCATATGCGGCGCTGCAGTTGGCCAACATCATTTTCGGTGGGTACTTCTCCTCGCGGCTCACTGCGAATCTGCGCGAGCGCAACGGATTCACCTACAGCCCGCACAGTGGCATCGACCATCACGCGGCCGGCTCCACCTTGATCGTCGATGCCGACGTCGCCAGCAAGGTGACCGCGCGCGCGATCCACGAGACCTGGTACGAGCTCGGGCGGATGGCGCTGGCACCGGTGAGTCAAGACGAACTCGACGCTGCGCGGCGGTACGCAATGGGCACTCAGGCCCTCTCCACCGCAACTCAGTCGGGTCTTGCGTCCACGTTGACCAGCCTTGTCGGGCAGGGCCTCTCGCCCTCCTGGCTTGCCGACCATCAGAAGGCGCTGGCCCGAGTCTCCTTCGCTGACGTTCAGGCGGTCTCCCGCCGCTACCTGGGCGTGAGCAATCTGGCCACGGTCGTCGTCGGGGATGCCTCGCTGGTGCGGGAGTCGCTGGAGAGCTTGGCCCAGGTGTGGACCCCGTAGCGGGCCAAGAGTTCGCGGTCGGTCCGATCCGGCCAGCATTATCTCGCGCGCTTCATGACCGCGACGGGTTGCGCCGACGCGACCTACACGCACTGCTCGGGAAGGACCCCGATACGCGGGTTCTGGTGGTCACCGACGACTACGTCGTACCCGTCATAGAAACGGACTCAGGCCCGAAACTGGGCTGGCGGCCAGGCAGCGCGCTCGAGTCGGATCCAGCGGTTTGGGCCTATCTGGGTGCGCACGACGAATTCGTCTACGCAATGGCCAGAGGGCCGCGTGACCTCCAGGCCGATCAGTGGCTGGGTCTGCGCGACCTGGGCGCCGAGGTGGATGACCTGGACGCTGGTTTGCTGGTCCAGGCTATCGGCCTGGCCCAGTGGCACGACCGCTCGAAGCATTGCCCTCTGTGCGGCTCGGTCACCGAACTGCGAGACGCCGGGTGGGTACGGCATTGCCCGGCCGACGGAGCTGAGATCTTTCCCCGCACGGACCCGGCGATGATCGTGCTGGTGCACGACGGAGCCGACCGCTGCGTACTGGGTCGGCAAGCGGTGTGGCCGCCTGATCGGTTCTCGGTATTGGCCGGCTTCGTCGAACCGGGGGAGTCCGCCGAGCAGGCCGTCGCGCGGGAGGTCTTCGAAGAGGTGGGACTGAAGCTGCGCGACATCTGCTACGTGACCAGCCAACCCTGGCCGTTGCCGCAGTCGCTGATGTTGGGCTTCACGGCGCGAGCCGATGGGGATCAGACGCTGATCGTCGACCAAGCCGAGCTCGCCGAGGCCGCCTGGTTCACCCGCGCCGAACTCCTGGACCCGGATCGGGTACGACCCAAGCTGCCGCCGCCGGTGTCGATCGCCTACCAGCTGATCACCCGCTGGCTCGGTCAGCCGCCAGCCACCCCTCCTAAGCGGCGAGTTGGGACTTGACCTGCTCGATGGTCGGGTTCGTCAGCGCGGTCCCATCCGGGAAGATCAGCGTCGGCACCGTCTGATTACCGCCATTTGCCTGCTCGACGAGCTTGGCGGCCGCAAGGTCGGTCTCGATGTTGACCTCGTCGAAGACGATCTCGGCATCCTGGAGGTGACGCTTGAGGCGCACGCAGTAGCCGCACCAGCTCGTCGTGTACATGGTCACCTGCGGGGCGGTCATCGACGTCCTTCCATCTTGGGATCCGGCATTGGCACAACAACATCCCCGGGCACCGATCTCTTCCCTCGTCCTTGGTCGGGACGGTCGCAATCCACACGGGCCGCCCACGCCCAGCACCCGTCGGTGTGGGCTGCGAGGATTCCGAGCGTGGACGTGCTCACCGGCCTGGACCCGGAGCAACAGCGCGCGGCGCTGGCTGTGCGCGGCCCGGTGTGCATCCTGGCCGGTGCGGGGACGGGCAAGACCCGCACGATCACCCACCGCATCGCCCACGCGGTAGCCACCGAGCAGGTACCGGCTGGGCAGGTTCTTGCCGTCACCTTCACAGCCCGGGCAGCCGGCGAGCTGCGGTCTCGGTTGCGGCTGCTCGGCGCGGACGGGGTTAGCGCGCGGACGTTCCACGCGGCAGCTCTTGCCCAGCTCAGGTACTTCGCGCCGCGAGTCCTCGGTGGGCCGATTCCGCCGCTGGTCGAGAACAAGGCCCGTTTGGTCGCCTCGGCAGCCTCGGCGGTGGGCGCGCTCCCGGACCGAGCTCTCGTACGAGATCTGGCCGGCGAGATCGAGTGGGCCAAGACCAGTCTCATCTCTCCTGAGGACTACCGCGAGCGAGCCGCTGCCGCCGATCGGCATGCGCCACTCGAGTTCGCCAAGGTGGGCGCTGCGTACGCGAGGTACGAGCAGGCCAAGGCCGATCAGGGTGCGCTCGACTTCGAGGATCTCCTGCTGGTGACCGCCTACTCCTTGGAATCGCATCGGGACGTGTGCGAGGAAGTACGCGCCCGCTACCGGTACTTCGTGGTGGACGAGTATCAGGACGTCAATCCCTTGCAGCAACGGCTGCTCGACGTCTGGCTTGGCGATGGCCAGGACTTGTGCGTGGTCGGCGACCCGCGCCAGACGATCTATTCCTTCACCGGCGCGAGCCCGGACTACCTGCTCAAGTTCACCGTGCGCTTCCCGCAGGCAGAGGTGATCCGGCTGCACCGGGACTATCGCTCGACTCCGCAGATCGTCGGATTGGCCAACCACCTGATGAGTCGTACCTCCGAGCGCGAGGTAGCGGGCTTGGCCCTGGTCGGGCAACGTCCCGATGGTCCGCCCCCGGTGATCAGCGAGCAGGCCGACGAACCCGCCGAGGCCGCAGCCGTCGCGGCGCAGTGCGTGGCACTGATCGCCGAGGGGGTCCCGCCGGCGGAGATCGCGGTGCTGTTCCGGATCAACGCGGCTTCGGCTGCCTACGAAGCCGCGTTGGCCCGGTCCGGGGTCCCGTACGTCCTGCACGGCGGCCAGCGTTACTTCGACCGTCCCGAAGTACGGCAGGCACTCGTACTGCTGCGCGCGGCCGCCCGCTCTGAGCAACCGGGGCCCACCTCCCTGCCCGACGCCGTGCGTGACGTGTTGACCTCGATGGGTTGGGTCGGTGATGAGCCCCCGAGCTCAGGAGCTGCGCTGGAACGGTGGGGCTCCCTGGCTGCCCTAATCGACCTGGCCGCCGAGTTGACGGCCGCGACCCCTGGCGCGGGTCTGCCAGACCTGGTCGCCGAACTCGACGGCCGAGTCTCTGCTCAGCATGCACCCGCAGTACCAGGCGTCACCCTGGCTTCCATGCACTCGGCCAAAGGCCTTGAATGGGACGCGGTCTTCTGCGTGGGCCTCGTCGACGGGGTGATGCCGATCGCCCACGCCAAGCGGGACGAGGAGATCGAGGAGGAGCGGCGGCTGCTGTACGTCGCGGTGACCCGGGCCCGGCAGCGACTGGCCTTGAGCTGGCACCGCTCCCGGCAGGCCGGGGGCGCGGGCAACCGGCGCCGCAGCAGGTTCCTGGCCACCCTGGATGGAATGCACGAGTTGGGCGACCGACGGCGAAAATCGGCGAGCAAGCAACGCCGGGCAGACCTCGACCCAGCCGATGCCGAGGTGTTCGAGCGGCTTCGTGCGTGGCGGGCAGAGCAGGCCCGCGTCGGAGCTGTGCCGGCCTACGTCGTGTTCTCCGACGCGACACTGGTGGCGATCGCCGAGAGTCGGCCGCGTACTGAGGCGCAGTTGCGGATGGTCAGCGGGGTCGGGCCGACCAAGTGGGAGAGGTACGGGCCCGCGGTGCTAGCCGTCGTAGGCGGCCAGACCATCGATTTTCAGACATCTGTCGAAACTTCCCGGTAATTCGATTGCGGGCCGCCCTACCCCGGCTTACTCTCTCGACTGCGCGCTCATCCGGCGTGCGCCGGACCTGACTGGAAGGAGGGAGCCCCGTGATCACCAAGACGAATGCCCTCGGCAGCGCTGATGGCATGACCTGGGCTGCCTCCAGCCGTCACCGGTACCTGGGGGCGCCGCTCGTCGCGCCCGATTTCGACGTTGCGGGGGAGACGTCTGTCTTCCGCATGGTTGCCCAGGTCCAGGGTGGCATTCCGCCTCGAAGAGAACCGCATTGATCACACGATCAACGCAGGTCACCTTCGAGGCCGCGAATCCCACCAGGGATTCGCGG
>JALZIX010000128.1 GCA_030860025.1 Actinomycetota bacterium | reverse complement strand
CGGCGGTTCGGATTCGCCGGCGCCCAGCTGACCTCGTACGAGGACGAAGCCCTGATCAGCGCGCACGAATCGGGAGCCGCCGACGATCAGACACTCGGCCATCTCGTCATCGAGGAGATCGAGCGCCCGCGGGCCGGCCCGATGCGTGACATCGTCGCGACCATCGCGCCGGACCAGGACGACATCGTCCGGGCACCGCTACATACCTCGCTCTGCATCCAGGGCTCGCCGGGCACCGGCAAGACCGCCGTCGGACTGCACCGGGCGGCCTACCTGCTCTACACCTACCCCGACCAGCTGCAGCGTTCCGGCGTCCTGATCATCGGCCCCAACGCAGCCTTCCTGCGCTACATCAGCGCCGTGCTGCCGGCTCTGGGCGAACTAGACGTTTCCCAGTCCACCGTCGACGAGCTGACGGCGCGAGTCCCCATACGTCGCACCGATTCCGCCGAACTCGCCCAGATCAAGGCTGACGCGCGCTGGACGGCCGTTTTGCGGCGGGCGGTGTTCGGCGGCATCCGTAAGCCGGAGGACTCGGTCCAGGTCCCATTGAGCGGTCGGCGCTATCGGATTCCGGTCGAACGGCTGCGTCGGTACGTCGACGACGTGCGCCGCAGCGGCGTCCCGTACGCAGTCGGCCGTGAACGCCTGGCCATGACTGTCGCGGAGGATGCCCGCCGGCAGAAGGAGCAGGTCGGCGGCTCGCCGACGGACGCCGAGACCCGCAGCTGCGCGCACAGCGCCGAACTCCGGGTATGGCTGTCCGCCATCTGGCCGGCCGTTGACGCCACGTCGACCGTACGCACGCTGTTGACTGATCCCGACGAACTCGAGGCCGTCAGTCGGGGCGTCTGGAGCGGTCCCGAGCTTGCTCTGCTCGCCATGGACGCCGAGTCGAGAACCCAGCGCGCCGCGCAATGGAGCGCCGCCGACGCCGTCCTCATCGACGAGGTGGAGGGGCTACTGCGCCGTAGCGCGGTGTTCGGCCACGTCATCCTCGACGAGGCGCAGGATCTGTCCGCGATGCAGCTGCGCGCGGTCGCCCGACGAGCGCAAGCCGGGTCGGTCACGGTGCTCGGTGACATCGCCCAGGGCACGAGTCCTTGGTCCACGACCGATTGGGCCACCTCGCTCGCTTCGTTGGGCAAGCCGGAGGCGGTCGTACGGGTGCTGACCCGCGGCTACCGGGTACCAGGGGAAATCCTCGATGTTGCCAACCGGCTGTTGCCCGACCTAGCGCCGCAACTGCCTCCAGCGACCTCGGTCAGGCCCGGCCGCGGTTCGGTGACCTTGCACCACGTCGCCGATCTCGTCGAGTCGCTTCCATCGATCGTTACTACGGTGCTCGAGCAGCCGGGATCGGTAGGCGTCATTGCAGCTGACGCTGACATTGCGCTGCTTGCGGACGCGTTCGCAGCGGAAGGCTTTGCAGCTGAACAGCTTTCGACGGCTGAGGCAGTAGATCTCCCTGCAGAGGAGCAATTCACGACTCGGGTCACGCTGGTTCCGGCGAGCCTGGCCAAGGGGCTCGAGTACGACCATGTGGTGCTGATCGAGCCGGCCGCGATCGTCGCCGCCGAAGAACGCGGACTGCATCGGCTTTACGTGGCCATGACCCGCGCGGTCACCAGCCTGACAATGGTCCACGCCCAGCAGCTCCCTGCCCAGCTGCGCCGCTGAGATCAGCGCGGCAACTGGTTGAGCGTTCGCCCATAATTGACGGTGGGAAATTCGCTGGGCCATACTCCGCGCCGGGGTGCCCCACGAGGGCGTTTCATCGGGACGCCTTACAAAGGCGTGGTGACCAAGGAGACTCTTGTGAGTCGCATGCGCGCGCTTGTCCGTTGCACCCTTCTTGCGGCGATTATGTCGCTCATCGTGGCGGTGCTGGTGCCGCTGCTGGCGGCTCCAGCCAATGCCGCGCCGAACTCGCAGGGCGCCGGCCTCGACCGCCATGACCGCGAGTTATTGGCCCAGGCGCGCGCCAACGGCGAGACCACGATCAGGCTGCTGATCGCGTCACGGGCCAACAAGAACTCCGATGTCGCTCGGGGGATCGAGGCGCTGGGTGGGCGCATCGAGTATCGCGACGACCCGCTCGGCTATGCGCGGGCCGTAGTGCCGATCGACCGTGCCGAGCAGGCTGCGCGGGTGACTGGCGTGCAGAGCGCGGATGTGGACGAGATCATCCCGCTGGATGACCCAAGGCCCGACGCGCAAACCGCGCCCACCCCGTACCCAGCGCCTGACGCGAGCACCCCCCGAGACAACCCGTACATGCCGATCGCCGAAACCGGCGCCGACGCCTTCATGGACACGCACCCGACCTGGGACGGCCGGGGGGTCACCGTCGGCGTGCTGGACACCGGCATCACCCTCGACCACCCGGCGCTGGCCACGACCACAACCGGCGCTCCCAAGGTGGTCGACTGGGTCACCTACACCGACCCCCTCATCGACGGCGACCCGACCTGGGTGACCACCAGCGCCGTCAACGGGCCCACCTTCTCCTCCGGCGGGGTCACCTACACCGCCCCGGCGGGCGCCTTCCGATTCGGCGTGTTCGACGAGCGCGACCCCCGGCTCGGCGGCGAGGTCGGCCGTGATGTGAACCGGGACGGCAACCCGGAAGGGTCCAGCGGCCTGTTCGGTGTGCTGTGGGACGGCGCCACGACCGTCTGGGTCGATGTCGATCAGGACCGCGACTTCACCGACGAGCCAGCGATGACCAACTACAGCGTGAACCGCGACGTGCGCTACTTCGGCACCGACAACCCGACGACCGCCGTGGCCGAGCGCATGCCGTTCACCGTGCAGGTCGACGGGAAGAACAAGGCAATCAACATCGGGATCGTCTCCGGCGCGCACGGCAGCCACGTGGCGGGCATCATCGCCGCCAACGGCATGTTCGGCGGCCAGATGAGCGGTGCCGCCCCCGGCGCCCAGTTGGTGTCCGTACGGGTATGCCTGTTCGTAGCCGGCTGCACCGCCCACGCGCTGATCGAGGGAATGATCTACGCGGCCAAGCAAGCAAACGTCGATGTGATCAACATGTCGATCGGCGGGCTTCCCTCACTGAACGACGCGAACAACACCCGAGCGGTGCTGTACGACCGGCTCATCGAGCAGGAGAACGTCCAGATGTACATCTCGGCGGGCAACAGCGGCCCGGGCGAGAACACGGTGGGCGACCCCTCGGTGGCCACCAGGGTCATGAGCGTCGGTACGTCGATCACCGATGCGACCTGGGCGGCCAACTACGGGTCCACCGCACCTGCTGCGGGAACCGACAACCAGCATCCCTTCAGTTCCCGGGGTCCGCGTGAGGACGGCGGCTTCAAGCCCAACGTGATCGCCCCGGGCGCGGCCATCTCGGCCATCCCCATGTGGCAAAACGGGGCGCCGGTAACCGGCGTGCACACGCTGCCGCCCGGCTACGGAATGTTCAACGGCACCTCGATGGCATCGCCGCAGGCGGCTGGCGCCGGTGCCCTGCTGGTCAGCGCGGCCAAGCAGGCCGGTGTGCAGCACCAGCCGGCCCAGCTACGCCAAGCCCTCAACTCCTCGGCCCGGTTCATCGACGGGTACGGCGCGTACGAGCAGGGGAACGGCCTCATTCAGGTCGGCGAGGCCTGGTCCTTGCTGGCCACCAACGCCAAGACCGTCGACATCGCCTCATCCGTTCCGGTCGACACTGCCCTCGAGCAGTTCCTGGCCCGGCCTGGAGTTGGTGTCGGCATCCACGACCGGGAGGGCGTCACGATCAACCAGCCCTACACCCGGCAGTACACGTTCACTCGTACCTCCGGCGGCGGCGGCTCGACGACCTACAACCTGTCCCTGGTCGGCAACGACGGAACGTTCTCGCTGGGCGCGACTTCGATCTCCCTGCCGAAGGGTCAGGCCAGGACGCTCACGGTGTCGATCAACCCGACCACCTATGGGGCGCACTCGGCGATCCTCAGGCTGGATGACCCGTCGAACCCCGGTGTCGAGTACGCGACGCTGAACACCGTGGTGGTCGCGCGGGACTTCACCGCTGCCGAGAACTACTCGCACACGATCACCGGCACGGTCGCCCGCAACCAGTCACTGAGCTACTTCTTCGAGGTCGCGCCGGGTACACCGGCGTTCAAGGTCGACTTCAGTGGCCCGGGTAGCGCGCCGGGCACCGGCCAGGCGCGCTTCCTGCGCTTCCACCCGTACGGCGTTGGAATCGACAGCAACAGCAGCCTGAACTGCTACTCGCCGCCGGTAGTGCCGGGCGGGAGTTGTTCTGGCAGCCCGAACAGCCGCACCGCCAGCAACCCGCAGCCAGGTGTCTGGGAAGTGACCGTCGAAGCTAGGCGCACCTCAGATGCGGAGTTCACGCCGTTCACCCTGACCGCCTCGGTGCTCGGTGCGACGGTCAGCCCGAATCCGGACACCATCGCGTCGGCGACCATCGGCGTGCCGGTAAACCGCAGTTACACGATCACGAACGTGTTCGGCGCCTTCACCGGCCGGGCGGTAGGGACCACTTTGGGCAGTGCCCTGCGCGAGCGGGCGACGATCGCGAACCTGGCGCAAGTGCAACGTCAGGTGACGGTCTCAGCGGGTTCGACGTCCTTCCGCGCCACGATCGGCAATCCCTCGGACACGGCAGCGGACCTCGACCTGTTCGTCTACAACTGCACGACCGGGACATGCGTCTTGGCCGGACAGGCAGCTGACGGCGACTCGGAGGAATCGGTCACCATCGGCAACCCGGCCGCTGGTCTGTGGGTCGTACTGGTCGACGGGTACGCGGTCCCGTCCGGGTCTACCCAGTACGACTACGTCGACGTGTTCACCAACTCGGCGTTCGGGTCCGTGTCGATCACCGATGCCAACGCATTGCGACCGGCGGGCTCGTCCTGGACGGTCCCTGGCACGGTCACGGCGAATACGGCGCCGGCATCCGGCCGAGTGCTGCTCGGCTCGGTCCAGGTACGGACGGACACCAATGTGCTCGTCGGTTCCGGCGACGTCATCGTTCAGAGCGTGACCCCTTAGGAGGATCAACCTGAACCCGTGATCTTGACGAAAGTGTCGGTTCAAGGGGCCGCGTGGGCCTCCCAACTGACACTTTCGTCAAGATCACCGCGGTGCGGGCTCCGGGAGGGGGACGTTCTGTAGCCGGACCCGGCCGGTCGCCACGATGGCCCCGTCCTCGCGGGTGATCTCGGCGGTCCACAGCTGACCGGTTCGGCCCTGATGTATGGGTATGGCCACAATCCTGAGCAAGCCCGCGCGATGCACCCGGACAAAGTCGGTCATGTTGTCCAGCCCGACCGCAAACTGACCACGATCGCGCACGGCAATGCTGGCCCCGATGCTGGCGGCTGACTCGATTGCGGTGCAGTACACACCGCCGTGGACCACGCCCCAGGGCGTGTGGTGCTCGGCCGAGGCGGCGAGATGTCCTTCCACCCGCGCGCCGGTCATCAGCGTGTACTCGGCGCCGTGGGCGCGCATGAAGGCGCCGGGGTCGGAAAGGTTTACGGTCACGACGGTCCCCGTTCTGCGATCAGGATGGCGGGATTCGGTGTCGGATCAGCGACTGGCAGATCGGCGGTCGAGGTGTCCAGCTCATGGCCGGATCGAGACATCCACGCTACCGCCAGCACCCCGGCCACGGCGATGACGGTCGCAAGGACTAGTGCCGCGTGTATCCCGGTGGTCTGTGCGCTGTCGTACAGCGCTCGCACGGCTTCCTGACGATCCGCGGGTACGAGCGCCAGCGCGCCGCCCAATTCCCCGCGCGCTATGTTGCCGATGACCTGGGCCGACTCCCCGGCTTGCGCGGAGGCTTCGGCTGCCCGGCCGGCCGCCCACTGCGCGAGGGCGGCTAGACCGGCGATCCCGACCGCATTGCCGAGTTGGCGTGCGGTGTTCGCGGCACCGGCCGCCATCCCGCTGCGTTCCGGCGGGACTCCGGCGACCGCCGCAGCGGCAAGGGCCGGGTTCGTCAGCCCCACACCGGCGCCCCCGATCAAGAAGCCCGGCAACAGCCAGACCGGGGACGTACCAGCGCCGATGGGCAGGAGCAGGAGCAGACCCACGGCACACAGCACGAGACCGGCGATCAGCCGCGCGCGGATGGACAGCGAAGCAGGCATCCGCGAAGCCGTCAACGCGACAAGGAAGGCCAGCAGCGACCATGGCAGGAACCACAGCGCCACCTCCATCGGGGTCAGCTTCAGTACGTCCTGGATGTACGCGCCGAACAGCACGATCAGGGACAGCATGGAAGCGGCCAGCACGGTCCCGGCAACCAGCCCGGTCCGATAGCCCCGCCCGCGCAGCAGGGAGACATCGACCATCGGGTACGTACGGCGTCGTTGCAGGACCGCGAAACCGGCCAACAGCGCCACCCCGAGGGCCAGCAGGGCGATCGCCGCGGGTGCCGCGCCATCGGCAGAGGCCCGATTGATGGCCAGGATCAGGGCGCCGAGGCCCAGAGCCAGCGCAAAGGTGCCGATGACATCGACCTTGGCCGTCGAAGACGCCGCCGGTCGGTGCCGCGGCAGGCTCAGCGCGCCGCCGATGACAGCGACTAGACCGATGACCCCGACGATCAGGAACGCCGGACGCCACCGCCCAATCTCCACGCTCGCTGCCGACAGCAGCGGACCGACCGACAGGCCGGCACCGATTGCCGCGCCCCACCAAGCCATCAGCCGGGCCCGGTGGTGTGCCGGTATCGAGGTGGACACCAGGCTCAGCGAGCAGGCAAGCATCGCGGCTCCGGCGATACCCTGACCGACCCGCCACCCGATCAGCTCGCCGGCCGACCCGCTGATCGCCGAGCCCAGTGAGCACAGGGCGAAACCCAGGGTCGAAAGGATCCATACTCGGGCGCCCCCGAATCGATCGCTGAGCACGCCGCCGGCCAACAGGGCCGCGCCCAAGCCGAGCGGATACCCACCGACGGCCAGTTGCAGGTCGGCGATGCCCACCCCGAGGTCAGCGCTGATCGCCGGCACCAGCGGGATAGGCAACGGGTAGGCGAGAAAGACCAGGAAGGGGGCCCCGGCGACGGCGGCGGGCAGGGAGATCCGGGTAACTGCCTCGGTTTGTTTCACGAACTCAGCCTAAAGGTTCTAGGTGTCACAGGTAAACCCAGCTAACATGAGAAACATGGAGGGGCAGACGATTGCTTGGCGGGACCTGAGCACGGCCAACTGCCCGATCAGCCGCGGCCTGGACCTCCTAGGAAGGCCGTGGGCGCTGTTAATCGTGCGCGATCTGCTGCTGGGGATCAGGCGCTTCGATGACCTCCACGCAAAACTGGGCGCCTCGCGCCCCGTCCTCGCGGCCCGGCTGCGGGAGCTCGAGGAAGCCGGAGTCATCCGCCGGGTCCCGTATCAGGAGGCCGGTAAGCGGACCCGCCATGAGTACCGGCTCACAGAGCGCGGCCGCGACCTGTACCCGGTCATTCTCACCATTCGTGAGTGGGGCGAGCGCCACCTCCTCGATGCCGACGGAGCACCGATCGTGTCGGTGCATCGCGGGTGTGGTGCCCTGGTCGAGACGGACCTGCGCTGCGCGGCTGGCCATGCCGGCCTGAGCGTCAAGAACACCGAGGCGGTTCTCGGACCCGGCGCGCGCAGCCGTACCGCCTGACGTACCGGCTAGCCGCCACCCGCGAGTCGGACGCGCTGTACCTCGGAAGTTCCCGCGTCGGCCGGGGCTGGGCGCGTTCTACCTCGGAATGACGGCACTGGGCCGCCGGGTGTCGCGGGCACGCCGTGGCCGAGGGGCCGGACGTGCCAGTATTAGAGCCAGCCAATCCCGTGACCACCGGCGATCCCGGTGGGCGGACGACGCGCCGAGGAGACGACGATGTCTGAGCAACCCGAACTCGCCAAGCAGGAGTTCGAGCCAAACCCGTTCGGGCCACACCACGACCCGATCGGCGATGACTCTTTCGGCGCCGAGACGCCGATCCCGCTCGCCGAGCCCGAACTGGTTCAGTTGCTCACTCCGGAAGGCGAGCGGGTCGAGCACCCGCACTTCTCCATCGATCTCAATACCGAAGAACTGCAAGCGCTCTATCGTGACCTGACGCTCGTCCGTCGGGTGGACGTGGAAGCCACTGCTCTGCAACGCCAGGGCGAACTCGGTATCTGGGCCAGCCTGCTCGGCCAGGAGGCCGCCCAGATCGGAGCCGGCCGGGCACTGCAGCCCGATGACATGGCCTTTCCGACCTATCGCGAGCACGGCGTGGCCTGGTGTCGCGGGATCGACCCGCTGTCCATCATCGGGCTGTTCCGCGGCGTCGACAGCGGTGCGTGGGACCCGGTCGCGAGCAAGTTCAACCTCTACACGATCGTGATCGGCGCCCAGACCCTGCACGCGGTGGGGTACGCGATGGGCATGCAGCGAGACGGCGGGCCGGGCGCATGCCTTGCCTTCTTCGGCGACGGTGCCACCAGCCAGGGAGACGTCAACGAGGCCTTCGTCTTCGCAGCCGTCTTCGACGCACCGGTCGTCTTCTTCTGCCAGAACAACCAGTACGCCATCAGCGAACCGATCGAGCGGCAGACCAGGATCCCGCTCTACCGTCGGTCCAGCGGTTTCGGCTTTCCGGGGATCAGAGTCGACGGCAACGACGTCCTGGCAGTACTAGCGGTGACCCGGCGGGCGCTGCAAGCGGCACGTTCCGGTCAGGGCCCCACGTTCATCGAGGCCTACACCTACCGGATGGGTGCACACACGACCTCCGACGACCCCAGCCGTTATCGGCTGGCCAGTGAGATGGAGGCCTGGAAACTCAAGGATCCGATCGAACGACTCAAGGCATACCTCGTACGGTCCGGCCAGGCCGACGCCGCGTTCTTCGATGCGATCCAGGCCGAGTCGGACGAACTGGCCGCCAAGGTGCGCAAGGGCACTCTGGAGATGCCCGACCCCGATCCGGTGTCGATGTTCAACAACACCTATGCCGAGATCACGCAAGAGTTGGCCGAGCAGCGCGACACATTCGTCGCCTACCAAGCCGGGTTCGCCGAGGAAGCGGTGCATACATCGTGAGCCGCGACGACGCACTCTTCTCCGCGGAGGAGCTATGACTTCAGTAACCCTGGGCAAGGCGCTCAACATGGGCCTGCGCAAGGCAATGGAGGACGACCCCAAGGTCCTGCTGATGGGCGAGGACATCGGCAAACTCGGCGGGGTCTTCCGGATCACCGATGGTCTGCAGAAGGACTTCGGTGAGGACCGGGTCATCGACACCCCACTGGCCGAGTCCGGGATCCTCGGGACGGCAGTGGGCCTGGCCATGCGCGGGTTCCGGCCCGTCTGCGAGATCCAATTCGACGGCTTCGTCTATCCGGCCTACGACCAGATCGTCAGCCAGGTCGCGAAGCTGCACGCCCGCTCGCGAGGCCGGCTGCCCATGTCGATCGTCATCCGGATCCCCTTCGGCGGCGGCATCGGCGCGGTCGAGCATCACAGCGAATCTCCCGAGGCCTACTTCGCGCACACCGCCGGCCTGAAGGTGGTCTCCTGCTCCAACCCGGTCGACGCCTACTGGATGATCCAGCAGTCCATCACCCACCCGGATCCGATCGTCTTCTTCGAGCCGAAGCGGCGCTACTGGGAGAAGGCCGAACTGGACACCGAGGCCACGCCGGAGCCGTTGTTCGCCTCCCGCTTGGTACGGGAGGGCAGTCAGGTCACCGTGCTGGCCTACGGGCCGATGGTCAAGACCGCTCTGCAGGCAGCCTCGGCCGCCGAGGAGGAGGGGATCAGCGTCGAAGTCATCGACCTGCGCACGGTCTCTCCGCTCGACATGGGTCCGGTTCTCGCCTCTATTCGCCGTACGGGTCGGTGTGTGGTCGTCCACGAGGCGCCGGCAAACCTGGGCTTGGGCGCCGAATTGTCAGCCCGAATCACCGAGTCGTGCTTCTACGAACTCGAGGCTCCGGTGCTGCGAGTCGGTGGCTACGACACCCCGTACCCACCGAGCAAGCTCGAAGAGGACTACCTACCTGACCTGGACCGGGTGTTGGAAGCCGTCGACCGCTCGCTCGCGTACTGAGAGGGATGGGCATGACGCTCGAGCAGTTCAAGCTCCCCGACGTCGGCGAGGGTTTGACCGAAGGCGAGATCCTGCAGTGGCTGGTCGCGGTCGGCGACACGGTCGTCACCAACCAGCCGATCGTCGAGGTCGAGACCGCGAAGGCGGCCGTCGAATTGCCCAGCCCGTACGCGGGAGTGGTGACCGAATTGCTCTACGAGCCAGGCTCCACGGTGGACGTGGGCGCCCCGATCATCACGATCGAGACCGAGCCGGGCAGCGCCGCGGCCCCGATGCCGCCGGCTGACGCCTCGTCCAACGGCGGCAACGTGGGTCCGGCCGGTGTTCCCCCCTCCGCGCAGACCCTGAGCGAGGTCCACGTCGCAGGTGAGGAAGAGCCGATCGAAGCCGGCTTGATCGGCGGTGCCGCCCCGGGCGGGCGGACTGCCGTGCTGGTCGGGTACGGCCCACGCAATACCGTCGCCAAGCGTCGCCCGCGGCACCCCGGGTCCGGGGCGAAGGCACATGCGCCCGGTCCGCAGGTGCAGGAAGGGCTCCCTCCGTTGCTGGCGACGGCACCGGACATGGCGTCCAAGCCGGTCCGGCACGGCGGCTTGGAGATGGGCCGGGCGGCCGAGGCACGTGCGGCTGGCGACCAGGAGGACGCCGCCTCGGCGGTATCGGTCGAGTCGACGGCTCCGGAGGTGGACCGGGCCAGAGCGAAGCCTCCGGTCCGGAAGTACGCGAAAGCCCTCGGGATAGACATCGACGCCGTACCGGGGTCCGGTCGTGACGGCATCGTCACCCGCGCGGACGTCGACGCCTACGCGGAGGGGAGCACGCAGACAGCCGCGGATCTCGAACCAGGCGACACGTCGTCGCGGCCGGAGTTCGACGCCACCAGCCGGGAACAGCGCGTGCCGATCAAGGGTGTCCGCAAGCACACCGCCGCCGCGATGGTCAGCAGTGCCTTCACCGCACCGCATGTGACCGAGTGGGTGACCGTCGACGTGACCCGGATGATGGCGCTGCGCGCCCGAGTGGCTGCCCGTCCGGAGTTCCGCGGGGTCAAGACCTCTCCGCTGCTATTCATCGCGCAGGCCCTGCTCACCGCCGTGCGCCGCCATCCCATGATCAACTCCTCCTGGGACGAGGCGGCTCAGGAAATCGTGATCAAGGGCTACGTCAACCTGGGCATCGCGGCGGCGACCCCGAGGGGTCTGATCGTGCCCAACATCCAAGACGCCGGTGCGCTGTCGCTGGCCGAACTGGCGACGGCGCTGGCCGAACTGACCGAGACGGCCCGTGCCGGGCGGACGTCGCCCGCCGACATGTCCGGCGGCACGATCACGATCACCAATGTCGGCGTCTTCGGCGTCGACACCGGTACGCCGATCCTCAATCCAGGTGAATCGGCGATCCTGGCGGTCGGGACCATCGCCGATCGGCCCTGGGTGCACAAGGGCAAGATCAAGGTTCGACAGGTCACCACGCTGGGGCTGTCCTTCGATCACCGCGTCGTGGACGGGGAGTTGGGGTCGCGATTCTTGGCCGACGTGGCGGCCCTGCTGCATGATCCTGCTCTTGCCATGGTCTGGTGACCGTTCGCCGAGACAGCCGCGTCCGGCAATCGGACGAAACCTTGTTTTTGGCTCCAGCTCTCCGAAGGATCATCGGAAAAGTGCGGTAGGTCACCCTTCTTACGCAGGAATATGTGCCGTTGGCTGGCGTTTACTTAGGTGAGACCACCACCTGAGGAGCAGTGAGAAACATGAGCACCACCCTGAACAACTGGCGCAAGCACCGCAAGGCCGCTCGTACGCGGCGCGCCATCGAAGCCGCGATGAACCGCAGCACCGGCCCCGCGATGCGGGACGAACTGCTGACGCTGGCCAACCGGGCAGGCATCAGCGTCAACCGCTGATTCCTACCGGTAGCCGCACCAGCGCGGCACTACCCGCCTCGACCCCGATCCCGAAAAGGGACCGGGGTCGCTTGCTCTCTGCTACTCCGACCGGTCCTGCCCGGCGGTTGCTCCCGACCGTTGGGCAAACCACTTGATCCAGCGCCGCTGACCGGGCGTTTCCACAGCTTTCCGGCGATAGTTCTGCCGTACCCAGGTAATCGCATCCTTGGGTGGATGCCCGGCGAGGATGGCCATACAAGCCAGCACGGTCCCGGTCCGGCCGGTGCCGCCCGCGCAGGCGACCTCGACCCGCTGACCGGCCCGGGCCAGGCCGTAGGCGTTCTCGATGGCCTGGGCAGCGAGCCCGGCATCCCGGGGCGTGCCGAAGTCGGGCCAGTCGAGCCAGGTCGCCGGCCAGTCCGGCCGCCACGGCTGGCTGCGGCGGATGGCACCGATTCGCCCGGGCGGGCGGCCGAGGTAGAGCCCGAAGTCGGGAAGGGGCCCGGTGGGCAGCGGTTCGCGGCGACCTCGCCCACGGATCAGCGTGGCGTCGGGCAGCGCGATAGCGCCGCTGAGCGGCTCGGTCATCAGCTGGCGTCAACCAGTGCGGCAAGCCGCTGCCAGCAAGTCGCGCAGCCCCGGTCGCTCGAGGTCGGCCAGCGCTGCGATCCGCATGTGGCGGTGCCGCTTTCCGGTTCCCTGCAGAAGTCCCTCCGGATCAAGCAGCGAAGCGCCGTCGGCCAGGCCGAGGTTGACCCAACGCTGGTACAGACTGATCACGCAGATCAGCCCGCTGTAACCGCGGGTCCTGCCGTACCCGATGTCGGTTCCGCCAACCGTCTCCAGGACGTCTGCCGGAAGGACGTCGAGGACCAGAGCGCGGGTGCGCAACGCCAGTTCACTGATGTCCGGCGAGACGGTGGCGAGCAGCCGATCGACGTGATGATTGGTCACCGCCCCACCCTAGGTCAGCTCGACATCACAGAGTTGATCATCGGAATTGCCAGGGGTTTTCACCGCGAATACGCAGATAGACCCCCTACATTCCGATGATCAACTTGGTTCTCGTCTCAGTCGAGGAGGCGGGTACGGACTGCCTGTTGCTCCTCAGCGGTCAGGCCGGCCTCGGTGAGCCACTGGATGGGCCCACCGGCCCGCTCGTCCAGGATCTCCAGCAGGCGTTCCATGGTCTGCGCCCGCGGTCGTTGCCGGTTCGCGATGGCGGCCCAGGTCACCGGATCCATGTTCACGTCGGTGACCGGGTTGCCCTCGGCGTCGGAGACATCGGCGGCATAGGTAGGAGTACTGGCCAGCCGCAGCATGATCTTGTCGATGACCTCGCCGCTGCGCGCATAGTCGGCGACCACCTCCTGGCGCCGTACGCCGGCCACGAGCAGCGCGAGCGCGATCACCATGCCGGTTCGGTCCTTCCCTGCGGCGCAGTGCACCAGCGTCGCGCCCTCCGGGCCGGTACCAATCGCCCGCAGCGACTCGACGATGTTGTCGGCGGCGTGCCGTAGGTAGCCGATGTAGTGGATCACCGCCGGTCGCTCATCGGCGTCGATCGGTTCCGGCTCCGGCCGGGCCGAGGTCCAGGGCAGTTGGTCGGCGGCGGACTCACCAGACACGCCAGTGACATCTTCGGTCAACGCGTCCGTGCGTTTACCGGCCTCGGGATAGAGGGTGAACTCTCGTACGGTGACGGCGCGTTCGCGTGTGATCGGACCGGGTCCCTCCAGTTCGATCTCAGCGGCCGTCCTGAGGTCCAGCACTTGGCGCACGCCAAAGTCATCGACCAACAGCCGCACGTCGGCGGCGGAGAGGTCCTGCAGGTTGTCCGCGCGCAGGAGTCTGCGGTTCAGCGTGACCCGACCGTCGTCGGTGGACAGTCCGCCGAGGTCCCGTACGTTGACCGCGCCGTCCAGATGGACCCAACCGTCGGACGGATTGCTCTCGCTGTTCACCGATTGCGACAGTACCTTCGTGCGAGTGACCCCTCGGAAACCTGCCCGCGACGACGAGCGGCAAGCGCACATCGTGTCCGTGCTTGAGGATGCCTTTGCCGACCTGATGATCGCCGACCCGTTGGCGTTCCGGTCGAAGTTCCGCAGGATGGCCGCGGATCCCGGGTCGTTCTACCGCGGGACGGCCTGCCTGTTCTACGCCGATGTCGCCGCTTTGAAAGATCCTTGGGCCGACGAGCGCACCAGCCGGGTCTGGATCCAGGGCGACCTGCACGCCGAGAACTTCGGCACGTTCATGGACGGTGACGGCGTCCTGGTCTTCGACGTCAACGACTTCGACGAGGCCTATCTCGGGCACTTCACCTGGGACGTACGACGGATGGCGGCGAGCATTGCCCTGATCGGCTGGCAGAAGGCGCTGCCAGACGAGATCATCACCCAGCTGATCGGAACCTATGCCCAGTCGTATGTCGAGAAGATCCACGACTTCGTCCTCACCGAGGACGACGATGTCTTCTCGCTGGGTCTCGACGACACCGACGGGCCGGTCCACGACGTGCTGCTGACCGCCAAACTGGCTAGTCGCATCGACCTGCTCGAGGATCTCACCGTCATCGAGGACTACGACCGCCGGTTCCGCAGTGCGGCGGGCGTCAGACAACTGGACAAGAACGAACTGCACTCCGTCATGGCGGCCTTCGACAGCTACAAGGAATCCATCCCGGAGGGAAAGCGATCTCGCCGGCTCAGCTACTTCGTCAAGGACGTGGTCGGCCGCTCAGGCTTTGGCATCGGCAGTGCGGGATTACCCGCCTACAACTTCCTGATCGAAGGCTGGAGCCAGGCACTGGAAAACGACATCGTCCTGTCGATGAAGCAGGGCAACGTCGCAGCTCCCTCGAGGGTTGTCGACGACGAGCGGATGGCCGACTACTTCGACCATCACGGACATCGGACTGCGGTCTCCCAGCGCTCCTTGCAGGCCCGCTCCGACCCGTTGTTGGGGCATACGTCCCTGGACGGCGTGGGATACGTGGTCAACGAACTCTCGCCGTACGACGCCGACCTGGACTGGAATGAGCTGGTCGAGCCGGACCAGATCCGCTCGGTGCTGGGCTATCTCGGCCAAGCCACGGCCAAGGCGCACTGCGTCTCGGACGAAGACAGTGATGACACCCTGGTCGAGTTCCAGACCGAGGAGGCCATCGCCGAAGTGATCGGCGACGATGAGAAGTCGACGACGGCGTTCGTCGACGACATGTGCTCGTTCGGCCTGGACTACGCCAACCGAGTCCGCGCGGACTACGCGCTGTTCGTTGAGGCCTTCCGCGCGGGTGGCTTCGCCGAGGTGACGCCGACCTGATCCGCTTCCCGCGACCTACGCAGGCCGCCCGAGGGGGCCAGGTCATCCTCGGAGCAGTCCATGCAGGCACTGGCTTCCGAGGCGATGACATGCGCGGGGACATGCGCGGGGCCGGCCGAGTCCGCGGGTATCGGGGTCGTGGACGCCCTTCGGCGCTTTGACAGCAGGCCCTGCGACACCGCGACGCCGGCCAGCACGATGAGCCCGCCCAGGGGCTGGTACCAGCTCAATTCCTCACCCAGCACCAGGACGCCCATCAGCGTGGCCACCAGCGGAATGACGTAGGTGACCATCGAGGCGGTGCTCGCCCCGGCCAGCCGGATGGTGCGGAACATGAAGATGAACGCGATCCCGGTCCCGAGAGCACCCAGGGCCGCGACGCTGGCGATCACGTTGCCAGACAGTGCCCACGGCAGCGGGGGAGGTCCGGCGATCAGCGGCGCGATCAACGCCATCTGTCCTGTGGCGAGGATGAGCTGCGCCGTGGCCAGCGCTACTCCCGACTGGGCCCCCCCAGTGACGAACCGCTTCTGGTACGGGATCCCGACCCCGTAGCATGCCGCGGCCGCGAAACACATCAGCTGTCCGGTCAACTGGTTAGCTTCCACGCCTTGCCAGATGCCCAGCAGCACAAGGATTCCGGCGAACCCGAGAAGTAGTCCGATCACCTTGTTGCGGCTTAGCCGCTCCGTACGGAACACCAGAACTGCCATCGGCAAGACAATCAGCGGTGTGGTCGCGTTCCATAGGCCGGCTAGGGTTGAGTCGACCCGCTGCTCGCCGTACCCGAAGAGCGTGAACGGCAACGCGACGCCGATCCCGGCGACGACGAACAGATGGGCCCAGAGCCGCAGATCGCGGGGCAGCCGGTCACGTGTGGCGAACAGAATGACCAGTAGGGTCGACGCGCCGATGGCCACTCGATAGAGGGTCAGGTGCAGCGGATGCAACTCTGCTACGCCCACCTTGATGAACAGGTAGCTGGACCCCCAGAGCAGAGCCAGCACCGAAAACCCGGGCAGCCAACTCCTGGCCGAGGCGGGTGCGGCGACCCGCGGCGTAGTGGGTGCGACTGTGCTCACGTCTCCAGGGTCTCAGGTGCCTCCGACCGGCGCCCGCGGTAATCGGCCAGGAATGTTCGATTGCCTGCCGGTCTGGCATCAGTGCTGCCGGCCAGCCTCGAACAACGGGGGCCGACGTCGGCCGTACCCCGTCGCCTGTTCGAACGCGTGACCGAGTTGCAGGACCAGCAGATCGGCCCGGTGCGGACCGACGATCTGCAACCCGACCGGCAGACCGCTGGCACTGAAGCCGCCAGGTACCGACAGCGCCGGCGAGCCGGTTGCCGAGATCAGATACGCCGATTTCATCCAGTCGAGATAGTCCGGCTGCGGTACGCCCTCGATCTCGGTGGGGTACTCCTGCTCAATAGGGAACGGGGACACCTGCGTGACGGGCATGAGCAACGCGTCATAGGACTGGAAGAACTCGCGGATGCGGTGGAACAGGGCAGTGTGCAGGACCTCCGCCCGCCCTAGGTCGGCCCCGCTCAATGCCCGCCCTTGGGCGATGTTGTCAGCCAGGCTCGCCTTGACCAGATCGGGCTGCCGCAATACCAGGTTGGCGTGGGTGAGTTCGAACTGCCAGGCACGCAGCGTCCGGAATACCGCGTCGGCGCCTGACATGTTCGGGGTGGCTGATTCCACGCGCGCCCCGGCATCCTCGAAGGCGGTCAACGCGCCGGTGAGAACATCCACGATCTCCGGCTCGACCGGGAACTGGCCGCCGAGATCCGGAGACCAGGCAAGGCGCAGGCCAGTCAGGTTCCGGCCCAGGTCAACGGCAAAGGCCGCCCCAGGCGTCTCGAGCGAGATGGGAGAGCGTTGGTCCGGGCCGGCGATGACCGAGAGCAGGAAGGCGGTGTCGGCGACCGTACGGGCCATCGGGCCCTGCACGCCCATGGTCGCCCAGCCGACCTGGGTCGGGTACGTCGGAACCCGCCCGGGCGAGGGGCGCAGCCCGACGACGTTGTTCCAGGCCGCCGGATTGCGCAGCGAGCCGCCCATGTCGCTGCCATCGGCCAGCGGTTGGAAACCGCAGGCCAGGGCGACCGCCGCCCCACCGCTGGAGCCGCCGGCCGACCGCGACGGGTCGTAGGCGTTGCCGGTCGCCCCGAAGATCGAGTTGAAGGTGTGCGATCCAGCGGCGAACTCGGGAACGTTCGTCTTTCCGGTGGTCACGGCGCCCGCCGAGTGAAGTCGCTCGATGATCAACTCGTCGGCCGCCGGCACGAGGTCGGCGTGCACCGGCGAGCCGAAAGTAGTCCGCACCCCACCGGTCAGATGAGTGTCCTTGTGCGCCATCGGCAGACCGTGCAGTGCGCCGATCGGGGCATCAGCCGCGAGCTGGCGATCGGCGTCGGCGGCGCCGGCCATCGCGCGGTCGCCGTCGAGACTCACGATGGCGTTCACCAGCGGATTGAGGCGACCGATCTGGTCCAGATGTGCCTGCATCACTTCTTTAGCGCTGAGTTCGCCTGAGCGGATCGCGTCGGCCAGGTCCCGGGCACCTCGGACCACGAGTTCGTCAGACACGCCAGAGAGCGTCCCATGTAGCGAATCGCGCCCGTGGGTGAAGGGCCCGGCAGCCAGTCGCAGTCTGACCCTGGGCGGCGTTCACCGCAGAAATCGGGCCAGCGACCGCACAGTCCGCCGCCGCGCTCGCGTGCGGTGCCCGGTTTCGGAAGACTCCACGGGACATGACCTACCGACCGGCAGCCGATGATGGTCCGGCCGATCGCGGTGCGAACGCCAAAAGCGGCCCTGCGCGCGAGGCGCAGCCCGCAGGCGAGCCCGCACGCGAGTCGCAGCGCGATGAGGCGGCTGACCGACCGACGTTGATGGCGACGGCGGACATCCCGGACGAAGCCGAGGGGGAGCGCCCGGCGCGGAGGCTGACCGGGCCGCTGCGGCTGGGCGTTCAGGCCGTGGCGGCGTTGTTGTCGGTATACGCCCTTTACAACGTGTTCGTCCCGTTCACAGTCCTGCCGTACCGGATCATCTTCCTCGCGGTCGTTCTGCCCCTGACCTTTCTGCTCTACCGGCCTGCGCTGAGCATCCTGCGCCGCCGCGCCTGGAACGGCACGGCGGGAGGCGCAGACCGCGGCGCTGCGGACGGCAAGGCTGCGGACGGCAAGGCTGCGGACGACGGCGCTGCCGACGGCAAGGATCGCGATCGCCTGGATCGCCCGACGCTATGGGACTGGCTGCTGGCTGGTCTGTCCATCTTCGTGACGTTGTGGCCGCTGATAGGTGGCTTCGATGCCTACCTGGCGCGCAGCTTCGCCCCGTTCATCATCGACGTCGCCTGTGGGTTCGCGGTCGTTGCGCTGGTGCTGCTGGCGACCTGGCGCACGGTCGGCCCGGTGCTGCCGATCATCGTCGCGGTCTTCATCTTGTACGCGTACTTTGGGGCCCTGATCCCGGACGGCTGGCTGATCGGGCACCGCGGGTACGGGCTGCCCCGCCTTACCTCGCAGTTCGTGATGGGGACCGAGGGCATCTTCGGCGTACCGCTGGACGTCGCGGCGACCTACATCATCCTGTTCACCATCTACGGAGCCGTGCTGGAGTTATCTGGAGCCGGCCAGTTCTTCTTGGACATCAGCCTTGCCGCGTTCCGCAAGTCCCGGACCGCGCCTGGCCGTACGGTCACAATGGCCGGCTTCCTGCTGGGGACGGTCTCCGGCTCCTCGACGGCGACGACGGTGAGTCTCGGCTCCGTGGCCTGGCCGATCCTCAAGCGGGCGGGCTACCCGCGGGAGGCCGGTGGTGGCGTGCTCGCCGCGGCTGGCATCGGCGCCATCCTGTCGCCACCGACGTTGGGTGCCGCTGCGTTCATCATCGCCGAGTTGCTGCGGGTCTCGTACCTGGAAGTGCTGGGCTACGCGCTGATCCCGACGTTGCTCTATTACCTCGGAATCTTCCTCGCGATCGAGTTCGACGCTCGCCGGTTCGGCGTCCGCGAGGTCGAGATTCATCAGCAGGGCTTCTGGAAGCTGTTGGGTCGCTTCGGCTATCACTTCAGCTCGTTGGTGATCATCGTCGTCCTGCTGGCGCTCGGGCAGTCGGCGTTCAAGGCAGTCGTGTACGCCACGCTGCTCGCGTTCGTGTTGTCGTTCCTGGACAAGCGTCATCAGATGACTCCGCCGAAGGTCTTTGGCGCACTCGCCAAGGGGTCGCTGGGCGTCCTGCCCGTGGCGGCAACCTGCGCGGCGGCAGGGCTGATCGTCGCGGTGCTCACGATCACCGGTCTCGGACTGGATCTGTCCGGGATCATCGTGGATTTGGCGGACGTGCTGTCGGGCAATCCCACGATGCTGCTGGTGTTCACGACCTTGTTCGCCGCCATCGCGGTGATCTTGCTCGGGCTCGCGGTTCCGGTCACCGCCTCGTTCATCATCGCGGCCGTGATCATCGCCCCTGCGCTTACCACGCTCGGCGTGGGCACACCCGAGGCGTACATGTTCATCTTCTACTACGCGGTGCTCTCCGAGGTGAGCCCGCCGACCGCACTGGCCGCGGTGGCCGCGGCTGCGATCACCGGCGGCAACGCGAACAAGACGATGCTGGCGACCTGGAAATACACGCTGCCCGCCTTCCTGGTGCCCTTCGCCTTCGTCCTGGCCCCGGCCGGAGCCGGGTTGATCGCCGATGCGCCTGTCCAGCAGACGTTGTTGGTGACCGTGATCTCCGGTGTGGCAGTCGCGGCGCTGGCGGTGGTCACCGGCAAATGGATGTTCGGTCCGGCCGGTCCGATCGAACGGGTCCTGTGCTTGATCGGCGCGTTGGCGCTGCTCTATCTGGAAACCACCGCGGTCTTGATCGGACTGGGCATCCTCATCGCTGCTGTTCTCGTACACCTGTTTACCCGCAAGTTCCGGAGGGCAACGTCTTCGGACACCGAGCATCCATCAGCTCAGGAGGTTTCACCGTGAGAGGTTTCATCATGAGGCGCGGTCCCGTACTAGGAATCGCTGCGTTGGCAGCGGGGGCGCTCGTGCTGTCCGGTTGCACCGAAGCCGGCGGCGGCGGTGGCGGGGGCGGCGGCGGGGGCGGAGGCGGAGAAGAGGAAGCCGGCTGTGCCGCGCCCGCTGAGAGCGGCCGGATCTCCATCGCAACGGGCAACACCACGGGTGTCTACTACATCCTCGGGGGTGGCATCGCGCAGGTGCTGACCGACAACGTTGAGGGCATCGAGGCGACTGCCGAGGCGACCAATGCCTCGGCAGAGAACATCCGGTTCGTGTGTGCCGGGGACAGCGACGTCGGCTTCACCCTGGCCGACACGGCGGCCGACGCGGTCAACGGAACGGCCTCCTTCGAGGATGCGGCCCAGCCCGTACAGGCGCTGGCGCGGATCTACAGCAACTACACCCAGGTCTTCGTCCGCTCTGATGCCGGCATCGATTCGATCGCCGACATGGCCGGCAAGCGGATCTCGACCGGCTCACCCAACTCCGGCACGGAAGTGATCGCCCTGCGCCTCTTGGAGGCCAACGACCTGACCGCCGATGACATCGAGCAGCAGAGTCTGGGCTTGCCGGAGAGCGTGCAGGGGATGAAGGACGGGACGCTCGACGGGCTCGTCTGGTCCGGCGGACTGCCGACCGGAGGGATCACCGACCTCGTCACCTCACTCGGCGACGACGTGCGGGCGTTGCCGTTGACCGATGAACTGGGCGCGCTGCGGGACGCCTACGGCGAGGCGTACATGGAGGGTTCCATACCCGCAGAGGCGTACGGGTTCGACGAGGATGTCGCCACGATCGTGGTGCCCAACCTGCTGGTGGTCAGCGACGCGATGAGCGAGGACCTAGCGTACGAGATCACCAAGGCGATCTTCGAAAACCTGGACACGCTCGCGTCCGTCCACCCGGAGGCGGAGAACATCTCACTGGAGACCGCCACCGAGACGGCCCCCGTGGAGGTGCATCCCGGTGCGCAGCGGTACTTCGACGAGCAGTAGGCACGCCTTGCGACGGCGATGATCATGAGCGCCTGGGGGCGAGTTAGTCTGCACCCCACGCGCTCATGATCATCCGGCCGTCAGTACGCGGCGGGCGGTGGTGGCGGGTCCTGGGGGTAGCGCCGGTCGTCGACGACCGTGCGGTGCGCGGTGCTTCGCCGCTGGTTGTTGATCACCAGGGACATGATCAGCCCCAGGACGCCGACGGCCATCAGGATGTAGCCGACGACGTTGACGTTGAACACCGAGACGACGTCCCGGTCCAGGGCCCATGCGAGTACGGCTCCGACCGCGATCAGAAAGATGGACGTTCCGAGTGCCATGGTGTGCCTCCCGCCATGGACCGGCGTGGCGCCAGTCTCGTAGAACCATCTTGCCCTATCTGGCGCCTTACATCGTCAGTTCTGCGTACATGAGAGCGTGTCGACTGTGTTTCGGATCGTCTACTACCAGCCGCGGATCCCGCCCAATACCGGGGCGGCCATCCGG
>JALZIX010000121.1 GCA_030860025.1 Actinomycetota bacterium | reverse complement strand
TGGGGACCGTCGTGCGCAACATGCAGGAGTCGGCGGAGATGGGGTACGACAACCCGCTGCACCTGTACCTGCTGGCCGGTCCGGACTACTCCGAGGCGGTGATCAAGGCCTCCAACCCTGAGCTGTGGCCGAAGGCGGAGAACTGGAACTGCAAGAACACCCACATCCACGGCTTCGCCACGATGGCTGACCTGATGACGGCGTTGAACCCGTTGACCGGTGCGCTCTACCGCGAGGGACTGGACTTCACCAGGATCTCCCGTGAGATGTTCGTTCTGCTGGCCGGCAAATACCCACACCCGCAGACCGTCGTACCAGGTGGGGTTTCCTCGACACTGAGCACCCAGTCACTGAACGAATACCACTCCCGCCTGGGCAGGCTCTTCGACTACGCCCAGCGGATGATGGCGGTCTGGGACGACATCCCAGAGTTCTTCTATGACGCCGACGAGCGTTACCGCTATGTCGGGGCCCGACCGGCCAACCAGATCGACCCGGGCTACTGGGATGACCCGTTCGCCTACGACTCGACGTATGAGAACTGCAACTCCTGGGGAGAGAAGCGCTGGTCCACACCGGGCGTGGTCATCGACGGCAAGCTACTGACCACCCGGCTCACCGACATCAATATTGGCTGGGAGGAGTTCGTCGAGCATTCCTACTACGAGGAATCGGCAACCAGCCGCTACGCCACAGATCCACTCGGCAACCCGATTTCGCCGTACCACCCGTGGAACAAGCGAACCCTCCCCAAGCCGGGTGCCAGGGACTGGAAGGACAAGTACACCTGGGCCTGCGCACCGCGCTGGGACCGGCAGGTCGTCGAGGCCGGTGCCTACTCCCGGCTGCTGATGACCGCACTTGCCCAGAAGCACCCGGTCAACGATTACTACCAGGCGACTGGCCACAGCGTGCGGATGCTCGTTCCCAAGGGCGAGCTGAGCGAAAAGGAAGTGGAGTGGCACGTCCCGGAACAGTGGAATGCCTTCGAGCGCAACCGTGGACGCGCCTATCACTACCTGTTCAGTCAGCTGGTGGGGCTGAACAGTCTGCTCCAGGCTTACAGCCTGTTCAAGCAGGGTGAGCGACAGGTGGCTGCGGTGCCTCCCGCGGATCTCGACGACCACATCCCCACCGATGAGCGGCGCAGCGTGGGCTGGTGGGGCGCCGGTCGCGGGTGGCTCACTCATCATCTGGTGATGGACAAGGGAAAGATCGTCAACTACCAGATCTGCACGCCGTCCACGATCAATGCGTCTCCGCGAGACCCCTGGGGGCAGCCTGGCCCCTACGAGCAGGCGGTCATGGGGACACCGATCATCGAGGACGTCAGCGATCCGGCGCGGTTCACGAGCATCGACATGCTCCGGGCCATCCGTAGTTTCGATCCGTGCATGCCGTGTACGACTCACGTGCACACCGGTGAAGGGACAGTGACCCGGGAGGTCAACACCTGCTCGTGTGGCGGAGACTGACTGGGTGGACGCGGCCCTGAGTTGAGCACGCTCGTCGGAGGCGTCGGCGAACTGTTCCAGGGAGACCTGGATCTCGGCCGGTTGGCTGCCGAGCGTTTGCAGGACGCGGCGAGACCGCCGGATGTTTTGGTCGAGGAGCTTCACTACGGCGCTGTCGCCGTCGTACAGCGCCTGCAGGAGGTCGGTGCGGACACGATGATCCTGGTCGGTGCTGTGCGCCGGGGCCGCCAGCCGGGCACCGTGGAGCGTCGATTAGTTCAGCCGATGCACCTGAGCCTGCGGGACCTGCAGGCAGCCGTTGGGGACGCCGTCACCGGATATGTGGGCCTGGACTTGATCATTGAGGTGGCTACGGGATTCGGGGCACTGCCGCGACGTTGCGTCGTCGTCGAGGTCGAGCCCGAGTACACCGGTTCGGGGGAAGGACTGACGGACAGCGCGCAGGCCGGCCTCGACTGTGCTGTCGAGCTGGTCCGAGCCGAGATCCGACGGATTCCGTTACTCGACCTCGCCGAGGATCTCCGCGGCATGACAGCAGACCCGGATCGGCTCGAGCCGTCGAGGGCTCTCACGGCCATGAACGAGCTGCTCGGCGAACTCGTCATCCTGGAGCGAGACGGGCGGTGGGGCCGAACCTTCGCCCTTCGCGACCACCTCCGACTGGCCATCGCAGCCGGGGAAACCAGCGACGGCATGGAGCGGCGCGACTGGGGACTCTGGTGGGCTCTGATCGAGGAGTTGGATCATTTGGCCGCGGCGGAAAGCCTGCCCGATGGCCGTCCCTGGCGTCCGGCCGACCGGTGGCGCTCCCGATCTGAGCTGATGGTCGGCGAGGGCGCTCTGTCGTCGGTGTTCGCGCGGCCCGCTTACCGCCGACTGTGGATCGCCCGTACGGCCTCCCAGTGTGGCGACGTCTTCGCCGCCGTCACACTGGCGCTGACCGTGCTCGATCTGACGGGGTCCGCGATTGGAGTCAGCGCGGTCGTCGCAGCCGAGATCCTCCCCGTCCTGCTGCTTGCCCCGGTGGCCGGGGCGCTGGTCGACCGCCTTCCCCGCGTGCGGGTGATGGTCGGCGCCGATCTGCTGCGGGCGGTTCTGGCTAGCGCCTTGGCCCTGTCTGCGGACAGTGTCATCGCCGTCTACGTGATCGCCTTTGGCCTGTCCACCGGTGCCGTGCTGTTCAACCCAGCCGCCAACAGCGTCCTGCCGACGGTGGTGCAGGACGGTGAACTCATCGCGGCCAACAGCGGGATCTGGACCGCGGCCGTGCTGGCCCAGATCGCCTTGGCCCCGGTGGCCGGCCTGTTGTACGTGAGCCTCGGCGCCGGTCCGGCTTTCGCGATCAACGCCGCCAGCTTCCTCATCAGCGCGGTCGTCCTGGCCGGGCTGCGACTTCCCAGTCCACCCGCCCCGACCGCGAAGCGCCGGTGGCTTACCGACACCCTCGCCGGTGCCCGGCTGCTTGGGTCCGACCGGGTGCTGCGTGCCCTTGCAGTCGGTCAGTTGCTCGCAGCCCTGTCCGCCGGCGCCACCAGCGCGCTGCTCGTCGTTCTGGCCGCGGATCACCTCCGCCTGGCACCCAGTGGGTTCGGCCTGCTGCTGTCCGCTATTGCCGTCGGCGCCGTGCTCGGACCCTTCATGCTGACCCGGTTGGTCTCTGATCCGCGCCGACCGGCTTTCGTGTTCGGTCCGTTCCTGCTGCGCGGTTTGGTGGATCTGGTCCTCGCCGCGTTCACCTGGCTCCCGATTGCGCTCGTCGCGCTGGCCACTTACGGCCTGAGCACCTCGGCGGGCGCGGTCACTTTCAACTCGCTGCTGCAGTCGCTGACCCCGGAGCCCTTGCGTGGCCGGGTTTTCGCCGCATTCGACATGCTCTGGCAGGCCGGTCGGCTGCTCTCCCTCGTGCTCGGCGGCGCGCTGGCGGCACTGCTCGGCATCCAGGCCGTCTACTTCTTCGGTGGGGCGCTGCTGATCCTCGCCGCCGTGCTGGGCTGGCGTGCTCTGGCCACCGGCTGGAGAAGCTGCGCGGGGATCGAGCCGGGCAATACAGCATCAGGGTGAACCAGCAGTGGCGGATCTGCTTCCGCTGGACGACAGCAGGACCTGAAGACATCGAGATCGTCGACTACCACTGAGAGGAGGAGCGACAACATGAGTACCACCCCGTCGATGGTGCCTATCCATCCGGGTGAGATTCTGGCCGAGGAATACCTCACTCCACTGGGCATCACTCAACATCGGCTCGCTGTCGCGATTGGCGTGCCGCCTCGCAGAATCAACGAGATCGTGCACGGCACGCGGCGGATCAGCGCTGACACCGCACTCCGGCTGGCCCGCTACTTCGGGACTTCGGAGCGCTTCTGGATGAACCTGCAAGGCCGCCACGACCTCGAGGTCGAGCGCGATCGGCTCGCTGGCGTCCTCGACCAGATTCACCCGCTCGCCACCCAGTCTTCTTGGTCGGCGGTTCACCGGTCGTAGACCTCGCGGCGGTGCCCGAGTGTCACCACGACGACCAAGAGCACGTCATCTGTGCCGGTGTAGAGGATGCGGTAATCACCGACCCGAACTCGCAGGGCGGCGCGACCCTTCAGAGCGCGAGCGGCCGGCGGGCGCGGGTCCTGCGCCAGCATGGCAATGGCGCCTTGCAGGCGATGGCGGACCGAACGGTCGAGCTTGCGCAGGGCACGAACGGCCGCCGCACCGTTTCGTACGAACGGCTTTTCTTCGCTTCCCCGTCGCGCGGAGGGTATTACCGGTTATACTTGCCTTCGTGAAGGTGGCAATATCCCTACCGGACAGTCTGTTCGAACAGGCCGACGAGTCCGCTGCTCGGCTCGGCCTCAACCGGTCGCAGTTCTATGCCCGCGCGATCGAGGAGTTCTTGCGCAGCCAGGGAGATGACCCGGTCACGGCGCGACTCGACACGCTCGCAGAGGAGATGAGCCCGAGTTGCGGGGCGGCGGTCGCTCGCCAGCTCATCGCAGTCGGCGCCTGGGAGTGGTAACACGCGGCGAGGTGTGGTGGATCGACTTCGCTGACCCCATGGGCTCCGCTCCGGGCTACCGGCGGCCTGGCGTGGTGGTCTCCTCCGATCGATTCAACCGGTCCCGCCTCGGCACTGTCATCGTCGCCGCCATCACCTCGAACATGCGACTAGTCACCGCCCCGGGCAACGTTGTGCTCCCCGACGAGTTGCTGCCGAAGCCCTCGGTGATCAACGTGACGCAACTGCTCGCCATCGACCGGCAATTGCTGGACCGTCGGATCGCAATGCTGGCGGCCATTGAGGTACGCGAACTCGATGAGGGGCTGCGTCTGGTCCTCGGACTCTGACCACAGGCGTCCGGGAGCAGGCCCCCTTACCGGCTTTCCGGCGGCTTGTTGCTGCGCGATCATCGAGCGACTGGGGGCTGCCTGATCCTCGCCGCTAACGCACTCAGGACGCTGCGGGTGGAATCGCGGAGCGCAGCGTCCATCCGCCGTCAGCGTCGAGTGTCTGGCCCGTGACCCATTGCGCTTCGTCGGAAAGCAGCCAGGCGACGATGGGCGCAATGTCGTTAGGTTGTCCCCATCGCCCAGCAGGCATCCTCGCGGCGACATGAGTCCTGGACGCTTCGTCGGCATATCCAGTGTCCACGGGTCCGGGGTTGATGCAGTTGACCGTGGTGCCTTGACGCGCAAGGGCGGCGGCGAGGGTCGTGGTCATGCCCTGCAGGGCCGCCTTCGACGTTGCGTACGGGATCTCGGTCGGCATGGGGTCCCGGTGGACTCCCGTCGTGAAGAACACGACGCGACGGACTCCCGCTGCTGCGGCGGCCTGCACAAGCAGCAGCGTGGCGCGCGTGTTGACCGCGAAGGAGAGGTCGAGTTCGGCCGCTGTCAGCTCTCCCAAACCTGCCTCAGAGGATCGGGCATGAACGGCCACGAGTGCGTCCACTCCGCCGTGGCGACGCACATGCTCGGCGACCAGACGCTCCGGCTTCCCAGGGTCGGCAAGGTCGGCGGCCTGCCAGTGCCACCTGGCAACGTCTGGAGAATTGGGGTCGCTGCCCCAGGCCTGTTCCTCGTCGTGGGCGGGCCAACCGCTGGTGCTCAGGGCCCAGCCCTGTTGCTGCAGGTTCTCGGCGATGGCCCAGGCGATGCCGATGCGGCGGCTGACTCCGGTCAACAAGGCGGAACGGATCATGGACCACAGCATGACGCGTCCCTAGCGGGCTCCCGCCCAGATGGACGAGAAGCGTTCGGCGTGTTTGCGCCTTGCTCGTTCATCGATTGCGGGTCGGAAATCGCATCCCGTTAAAGCGGATACAGTGCGACGCCTGCCAACTGCCTCAATTTGGTTCCGCCGGATCCGACTCAGGCGGGCCCAGCAGGCCGAGGTTCTGCGGCCGTACGGCGACACGGTGCCCGCGCTCGGTCAGGATCACCAGGGCACCGTCGTCGAGCACGTCGACGGCCTGCCCGCTGACCTCCGGCCCGCCAGGCCCGAGTGGGATCAGTCGCGCCCGTACGGCGGTGCCGATCGTGGCGCTGCGGCTGCGGTAGTCGTCGAGGACCGTCTGCGCCGGTTGCTCGAGGCGTTGCTCGATCGCTGCCACCAATTCGGCCAGCAGCATCGCCCGAGGCGGTTCGGCATCGGCCACCAGCACGGTCACGGTCACCCACTCCGTACGAGCCGGTCCGAGAGTCACGTGCAGCCCCAGATCAGCCACCGCGGCCCCGGTGAGCTCCTCGACCCCGTCGGGCCAGCGCAGCGCGGTGTGCGCGCCACCGACGACGTCACTGAGGGCCACCGAGGCAACCAGGTAGCACCAGCCCTCTCGCTCCGGCGGGAGGTCTGGGCGCAGGACCATCGAGAATCCCAAGCCCTTGCCTGGGCTGACCTGCCACATCAGCCCCGCTCGTCCGCGCGGCGAGGCCTGGTAGTCGGCCACGACGACCGAACCGGCAGCCGCTCCGGCCCGCGCCCAGGCCATCGCATCGGACTCGGTGGACAGCAGCGCGGGGTAGCTGCGTACCGGCCGTCCCGGCAACGCAGCGAAAAGCGCTTCGTCGTCCAGATCGCCGGTCACGACCAGTCCGCAGGCTCGCCATTGCGCTGCGCGGCGCTGTTGAACGTAGCCGCCATGCGCTGCCACTGCGGAATCGGGAACCGGGCCATTCCCGATCGGGTGATCGAGCGGAAGCGATCGGCATGGGCCGGGTCCCGCTCGCCCGTGGCGCGCACGACCGCCTCCACGATGCGCTCATAGGCGGCCGGCGGGAGTTCGAGCAAGGCGTTGAGGAATGCCTCGGTGAGTTCCGGTCCGCGACCCGAGCGCTGCAACACCCCGTCGAGCCACTGCTGTGCAGTCGTCGCCCGTTGGGCCGGAGAGCAGTCGCCCCACCTGGTCACCTCGTCCCGAAACAGAACTGCCCACCCTTCGTCGGGTTCGTCATCGAGGACGTCGAAGAGGTCGGCACCGTTCGACCGGGGCAGGCGCCCGAGTACCGCCTGGGCTAGCTCCCGCACCGGCTCGGTCACCGCGCTCACGCCAAGGGCCTGGGTTGCGGCCAGTCGCGCACGAGCTGGATCGCCGGCTTGCTCCTGTGCCAGGGCGAGGTTGGCCTTTGCCATCGCATGCTCGGCCGGCCGGAGGCTGCGCGGATGCACGCTGCACGCCATCCGGAACGAGGCGATGGCATCGGCTGCGGCGCCCGCGGCTAGGTGGGCCAGGCCCAACGCGTTCGCTGCCGCTCCTAAACCGGGTCCGTCACCGGAGTCCTGGGCCCGGTTCACCGCATCACCGAGCACCTCGATCGACTCGTGCAGGTGGCCGTCGGTGAGTAACAGGGTGCCCAACTCGCGGGCTGCCGCACCTGCCTGGCCGGGAAGGTTCGCCTCCTCGAACAGCTCCTTGGCTCGAGTCAGGGCCGGTCGGGCCTTGGCGGAATCACCCAGGAGGCGAGTCACCAGGCCCAGGTTGTACGACGCCGCCGCCTCCTCCAGACGCTGCTCGAGCTTGGCGAAGGCGATTGCTGCGGCACCGAACGACTCGGCCGCTCCGGTGAGATCTCCCACCTCACGCATTGCCACGCCCAGCATGTTGACCGTCTTGGCCAGTTCGAGCACCAGTCCGGCGGCGATGAAGCCGGCCCGCGCCACGGTGAGCGCCGCCGATGCGTCAGCGGCTCGTCCTTCCTGCAGAAGGGCAACTCCGAGATGGAACTGGGTGACAGCGTGCTGAACTGGATACTGCGCGCGTGGATAGCGACCCAGCCGGGCCAGCAGGACGTCGACATCGCTCTCGAAGGCCTGCTCGGATGGTTGCATTCGCCTTCCCTAGTCTCGTGTCGTGTCGGTGCTCGTCGCGTGCTTCGGAAACGTGTTACGTGGCGATGATGGCTTCGGCTATGCGGTCGCCCAGCGGTTGCTATCGGAGAATCTGCCCGCCAACGTCAGGGTGATCGAGGTCGGCATCGGCGGTATCCACCTCGTACAGGAACTGATGGCCGGTGTCGAGGCGCTGATCATCGTGGACGCGGTCGATCTCGGCCGCCCGCCCGGGACAGTCATCACCCAGATCCCCGACGTGGCCGACGTGTCGGCGCTGCCCATCAACGAGCGCCGCGACCAGTTGGCCGACATGCACCTCGCCACGCCGGAGCGCGCTCTGATGATGGCGAAGGGCCTGGGTGTGCTGCCGTCGGCAACCTTTGTCGTCGGTGTCCAGACCGTCGACACCGAGCGGGCCGAGCAACGGCTCTCGAACGCAACGGCCACCGCGGTGTCGGTCGCGGTGGAAGAGGTACGACGGCTCGCGCAGGCGCTGCTGGGCTGACCTCATGCGATGCTGTCTCGCCGCCTCAGACGGGACGGGGTTGGATCTGCAGCAAGGTCGGACCCGGTGGCGGATGAGAATCAGCCGAGTCATCAGGTGCGACGTCGATCCCGACGAAGCCGGGAAGTCCGGACCGCAGTGCCTCCTCGACGCCCTCCCGCAACGTGATCGAAGCGGCTGTGCATCCCGAACACGCGCCGACCATCCGCACCCGCACCACTCCGTTGGTGACACCGAGGACTTCGACGTCACCGCCATGTTCGGCCAGGTAGGGCTTCATCGGTTCGAGCGCCCGGACCGCCAGCGCCGGGTCGTTGGCTCCCACGCCGTACGCGTCGAGAAGCCATGCCACCGCCGGGTCAGCCGACCTCAGCCGCTCGACGTCTTCTCCCAACAGCGCCGCCAACCGCGTGATGGCAAGCCGGTGCAGGGCGTCGACCCCATCGAGCAACTCGAAGACCCGGTCCCGCAATTCGGGTTCGCTCCGCTCCAGGTCCCCGAGCAGTTGTTCGAGTCGGTCGAGCAGCGGGTCGAGTTCGAGTCCCGAGCCAGTCGACGGCTCAGCCACCGTGGGCGCCACCGGTCACCCGCACCTTGGTGCGGGCGTAGTCCACGAGGGTGTCGTTCAACTCGACGCCGTGCTTCTTCTTAGCGTGCTCGGCGACCGCGGCGACCAACTCTTCTTCGGTCTCCGCGCGCGCGGTATTGCGGCATGCGACGCCCACATCGGCGCAGCGGAATTCCAGCGTCATGCTTGTCTCCTTGCGGTCAGGACGCGTGCGCCGGCCGCAGCGCGACCAGATCGGCGCCCAGGTCCTCTAGGGCGCCGGCAACGGCGGTGAGGTCATTATTGATCTCGGTCACGACGGGTCCAATCGGCGCGACTCGCAAGGCGATGGCCGATACGCCGAAGTTCACCTTGCCGAGGGTGTCGACCAGGCGCCGAAGAATGAGCACCACCCAGATCAGATAGAAGGCCAGGGCAGCCACGAGCACGAATGTCACGACGAGCACGGCGATTGCGGCAGCGGACATGAATTCTCCTGGGGCTAGACGAGGCGGCGTAGCGCGGTGACGTAGGCAACCGCGTTGGCAGTGACCTCGCCGACCAGCTCGCGGGTGGTTACCAGGGCTGGTATCGGGGCCACGTTCTCACTCAGACCCACCCCGTGAACAAGGATGTCGTCGGCGTATCGCGCTGACTCCAGCGCTGGTCGGATGACGCGGCTGGCCAGGATCACGACTACTGGGGCCACGACCAACAGCCCGACAGCGGCCATAATCCATAGAATCACCATCGGTGCCTCCCTGCCCCGCCCGCCACTGTGCCACGGTGATCGCGGCGCTGCGGTTTAGTTTGCGCTGAACTATATGTTTTTGGCTAGTACCGGTCGAGAGGAGCCACGGATGCCGCCACTGCGGCTCGGGATCGTTGGCAAGGGTGGGGTGGGCAAGACCACTGTCGCGGGATTGATAACGCGCGCCTATGTCGCCCGCGGCCGGCAGGTGGTGGCGATCGACACGGACTCCAATCCCAACCTGGGCCTGTCGCTGGGTCTTACCCTTGGCGAGACCGAGAGCATCCCGGTGCTTCCCCGGTCGGTCATTGTCGGGTCGGGCGGATCGACCACCTCTGAGCGACTGGTTGCCGAGTACGGCAGACAGACTCCGGCCGGGGCGACACTGCTCTCGGCGATCCGCGTGGCCGAGGCCGGCGCCGGATGCACCTGCGGTGGGCACGCAACCGTCCGCGGGATGCTGGCCGACGCCTTGGCCGACGTCGATGTCGTCCTGGTCGACATGGAAGCTGGTCTCGAGCATCTCAGTCGGTCCGGCGGCACACTTGCCTACGCCGACGTTCTGCTGGTGGTGTGTGAGCCCACCCGCAAGTCGGTGCTCACAGCGACGCGTACGGCCGCGCTGGCCCAGGAGTTGGGGATCCCGGCCACTCTCGCGGTCGGTAACAAATCACAGTCCAGTGCTGACGCCGACTTCTTCGCCAGCACCCTGAACGAAGATGGATTGACTCTGGCCGGGGTCTTGCCCTTCGACCCCGAGATCGCGAAGGCCGATCGGGCCGGCAATGTCGCGATTCAGGAGGTCGAGCCCGCGCTGGCAGCTGCCGTCGATCAGATTCTCGACGCGGTCGAGAACACCCGCAGCGCGGCTGTTCGATAGATCATCGTTGGTACATCGGGGGCCCGAGGGCTGCGATGCTGAAGCGTGTGCCGACATAGATGTTTGAAACATTTAGCTGGTAATGTCCGAATCGTGGACCTGCCCGGACTGGCGATCAAGCGGGCCGAGCACGCGTTGATGGCCGCCAAGGGATCGGCGCTTGCCCCATACGGATTGACCGTCACCGAGTACGCGAGCCTGCGGGTCCTCATGGATGACCCCGGCACCTCCGCAGCGGAGGTCGCGCGCCAGTGCCTGGTCACTCCGCAGGCCATCAGTTTCGTATTCGTGAACCTGGAGGAGGGTGGCTTGATCGAGCGCCGGCCGCATCCACTGCACGGGGCGGCTCGCGAGGTGCTGCTGACCGATGCGGGTCGAGCACTGATGGAGCATGCCGACCGCGCAGTCATGGCCGTTGAAGCACGCCTCGTCAAGGGACTCAGCCATCGTGAGGTTGACGTACTCCAGCGCGCACTTCGGCACTGCACCGAGAACCTGGCCCCGCATCGGAAGAGGGTCCGCACCAGCCAACTCAAGTCTGTGGCCTCGAGCATCCCCGCAAGCATGTCCTCAGCAGAATCGTTGTCCCATCGGTAGTTATGGTGTCGCAATGCGGGTGGCATTCGTCGGCAAAGGTGGCGCGGGGAAGTCCTCAATAGCGGGTGTCTTCGCCAGGCTGCTAGCTCGCAGGGGCGAGCGCGTCCTTGCCCTCGACAGCGATCCGATGCCCGGACTGGCATATTCCCTAGGAGTTCCGAGCGCCGATGCGGGCATCCCGGCAGAGGCAGTCGAGGAGTACGACGGACCGGACGGCCGCCAGCGATACCGACTCAGGGCTGGGCTCGATGCTGCCGCGGCGATCGAGCGATACGCGACGATCAGCCCCGACGGCGTGCGTCTGGTGCAATTGGGCAAGGCACGTGGTGTCAAGGGGGAAAACTCGTTCTCCCACAATGCCTTTCAAGGCATAATCGACGGCCTGGCCGCCGATGACAGCTGGAACGTCGTCGGTGATCTCCCCGGCGGGACTCGGCAGCCGTTCTTCGGCTGGGGTCGCTACGCCCGGACCGTGCTCGTCGTGGTCGAACCGACGCCTGCATCCCTGCTCTCAGGTCGTCGCCTCGCCCGGTTGGCCCAACATCAATCGGCGCCACGAGTCGGGGTCATCGCCAACAAGATTCGGGAGCCCTCCGATGTGGCCCTGGTCGAGCGCCGTACCGGCCTGCCCGTAATCGGTCAGGTGCCCAACGACGATGCACAGGGAGAGGCAGACCGACGCGGCGTCGCACTCTTGGATCTCGATTCGCAGGCGCCGATGGTGTCGGCCATCGAGTCGCTCGTTTCATCCCTTGCCGAGGAAGAGATCGCAGTCAGATGAAGGTCGCAGTGGTAGGAAAGGGTGGCTCGGGGAAGACCACCACCGCGGCGGTGCTCGCCCGCACGCTGGCGCGCCAAGGAGTGCAGACGATTGCCCTGGATTGCGATACCAATCCCAACCTGGGGCTGTCGCTGGGTTTCGGGGAGGAGCGCACCGAGAGTTTGATCGCCATGCGCGATGCCGTCGACGACGGCGACGAGGATCATGCGAGCAGTGCGGATGAACTGATCGAGCGGTTCGGGATCGACGGCCCCGACGGAGTCCGGCTCGCGGTTGTCAGTGCCATCCAGAATCCGGAGCCGGGCTGCCCTTGATGCGGTATCTCACCTGAGCAGTTGCTCGGGCAGCTTGATTGCACCGCCGGCGCAGTCATCGCCGATTTCGAGGCGGGCCTGGGGACGGTGATCCGGATGGGCGAGCGCCCGGTGGACGTGGTCGTCCTCGTCGCCGAGCCCACCACGAAGTCCCTGGAGGTGGCCAGCCGTGCCGCGCACCTCGTACGCGAACGAAATCTGGGGCGGCTGGTCGTGACCGCCAACCGGGTTCGTGATGACGAGGACCTCGCCCGGGTCCGCGCGGCCTTTCCCGGGCTGGACGTCGTCTTCGTGCCCGACGAGCCGGCAATCATCGCAGCCGAGCGCCAGGGCAGCGCCCCGTTGGATGCCGCCCCCCGCTCGCCTGGCGTGCTAGCCCTCGTGGCGTTGGCCGACAGGCTGAAGAGCTAACCCGACACCCTGGCCCGGGGGAGCCGTCGAGGGCGAGACCGCGGAGTCCAGCGGAGAGTCAGACGAGTGTGTCCTCACGATTGGTCTCGGACCGGTCGACCTGGCGGTCGGACTCGCGTCGGGCACGCACCCGCACAGCTACGAGGATGACCACCAGTAGCCCGGTCAGCACAGCTACCCACAGCCCGTTGGTGTTGTCCAGCCAGCCACGGATCGCGGCCGACGCGTCATGCACCATCCGGCTCACCACGTTGTCAGCGGGGTCGCCACCGCCCAGGGCCGGGGTCCAGTACGTGACGAGGTAGAGCCCGGCCAGCGCCAGGACGACTCCTGAAATGCGACCGACGTAGGGCGCGATCGCGCGAACCCGGCGGACGAGTGCATCGCCCATGAGCGCCGTGGATACCGCTAGCAGCAGCAGCAGAGACGTCGAGCCAATTCCGAACGCGGCGAACACCGCCACCGTGCCGCCGAACGACGAGGAAGCCATGCCGGTAGCGGTGACCGCGAGCAGGGAACCCATGCCGCAGGCCAGTTGGGTCAAGGCATAGGCAGCACCGAACGCAACCGAGGGCGCCGGTCCTGGCGCGCCCGAGCGGGTGAGCCAGCCAGACCCGATGGTGATCCCCAAGCGCCGTCCCGCGGCCAGGACGAGTCCGATGCCGACAAGTCCGATGCCGATCACGACGCCGAACCAGGGGACGGCGTCGGTGATCGAGCGCAGTCCCGCCGAGACCAGGAGGCCGCCGGCGATGAACGTGAGGCCGAATCCCAGGCTGACACCCAACCCCGTCGCCAGTGCCCTGGAGATCCGTGGCCCGCCGGCTTGGGCGGCGGTCCCGGACCCCGCCACGTTGTAAGCGAGAAAGGCCGGGAGCATGGCGAAGCCGCACGGGCTCACCAACGCGAGCATCCCTACGCCGTAGGCAACTGCCAACTGGCTCATGGGCACGGACCTTCCTCGTCACGGGTGGGAGCGGACCTTGTCACAAGGTACTTGAGAGTTGCACGAGACGGCACCTCGAGATCTCGCCAGCCAGCCGACGTGCTGGTCTCGGGATGCGGTCAGCCACGCCCGTCCGTGGCATGGCGGGAGTCATCGGCCGCACCCTCGTTTGGCACGTCTGGGTCGACCTCGTCTGCCGACCGGAGGCGGTCATGGTGCTCGGCGCGCTTGTCGGAGGCTGTGGAAGCGCGCTCCTGCGCCTCGATCCGCAATCTCTCCGCCTCCGCGGCCTTGCGGTCCGCCTCGGCCTGGGCTTGGCGGGCGACGGCATCCTGCTCAGCAGCGTCGGCCTCATGCCGGCGAACGGTGCTCTCCTCGGCGACTGCCTCTTGCCGAATTTCATCAGCCTTCGAACGCTGCCGGTTCAGCTTCTGCCGGCCGCTCATCCGCACGGCCACAGCGATGATGGCCAGCAGAACAAGGACGGCTACGACGATCCACACAATCGTGCTGGTCTCCATGGTTCCTCCACGTTGGGGGGTAGTGCGAGAAGCTTTATTTCCCTTTCGGGGCGTCGTTAACCCTCCCACAGTGTCGATCACAGCGGTTACTGGATCCACTTCCACATGCCGATCCGCACGGTCACACCGGGCGAGACATGCACGAGGGGCTCGCCAGGTGGAGATGACAGGCCGGCTGACCGGATCAGGGTTTCGTCCCGGCGTACGAGGCTGGCCTCGTGCAGCGGCCAAGGCGGGTGCTCTGCGTTCGCACCGGCAAGCCGGCCGAGTATGACCGCGTACAGCCGGTGCCGGGCGGTCAGGAAGAGCGTCAGCGGGTCCAGCTCAGCGTCCTGGATCGGCGCACCGATATCCAGGTCGATGTCCGCGCGCGCGCCGATCGGAGCGGGCCATCGCCGACGACAGCGGTAACTGAGCCGTGATCCCTCACGACGAAACGACATGTCCGACCAGAAGTAGCGCAAACCGTAGCCAGCCCGGCCCGCGAGGACTGCCGGGAGCCGGGCGGCGTCGAGGGAGAAGAACCAGATCGCGCTGCCGCCGTCCGGCCCGCGGACGTAGGTACGGACATTCGTCTCCGGGAACCGCGACAGCCAAGGAAGGGCCGGCAGGACCGGGGGTCGCACGTCGTCCATCAGGAACGGGACGAGGCCGACCCAGGCTGATCCGTCGAATGTCTCCACGTCGAGCCCGGCTGGCAGCAGGGACTGGACCTCCTGGGCCGGATAGCGCCAATGTAGAAAACTGGTCCAGCGCCAGGCATGACACATGACCGGTGTGGGCACCGTCGGCGCAGGCAATGGGCGCATCGCGTACTGGTACCCGCCTCGGCACGAAGAACCCGGTCGCGGTACTTGCGGGTCAGCCCGGTTCGGCCTCGTGGCCGGCTTTCACGTCGCGTAGCAGTCCGCGGTAGGCGTCGTTGGGGCTGATCGAGCCGTTGACGATCCCAGCGATCTCGGCAGCGATCGGCATGTCCACATCGAATCGCCCGGCCAGGGCCATGGCCACCGGGGCGGTCTTGATGCCTTCGGCAACCTGGTTCATCTCGGCCAGGATGTCGGCCAGCGGGCGGCCCTTGCCCAGTTGCTCACCGACGTAGCGGTTGCGACTCTGCGGGCTGATGCAGGTGGCGATCAGGTCACCCATCCCGGCAAGTCCGGCCATTGTCTCGGGCTGGGCGCCCAGCCGCACTCCGAGTCGGGTCAGTTCCTGCAGACCTCGGGTGATGACCGCCGACCTGGTGTTGTCCCCCACCGACAGGCCCTCGGCGATACCCGTCGCGATGGCGACGACGTTCTTCAGGGCGCCGCCGATCTCGCAGCCGATGACGTCGTGGTTGATGTAGACCCGGAACATGCCGCGCGCGAACACCTTCTGCAACGCCGCGGCGACGTCCAGGTCCTCGGTGGCCACGACGCTGGCTGCGGCGTTGCCGGCCATGATTTCCTTGGCCAGGTTCGGCCCGGTCAAGGCAGCCGCGGAGTGACCTGGGAGCACGTCCCGGATGACCTCGGTCATCCGCAGCATGGTGCCGCTCTCCAGTCCCTTGGTCAGGCTCACGATCGGAATCCATGGCCGTACGAACGGCTTTGCCGCCTCGAGGGTCTTGCGGAACGAGTGCGACGGGATGCCCATCACCAGCACATCGGCGCGCCCGACCGCTTCCTCGAGATCCGCTGTGGAGCTCAGCCGCTTCGGCAGCCGGTAGCCAGCGAGATAGCGGGAGTGCGCATGGTCCTCATTGATCTCGCGAGCCACCTCAGGATCACGGGCCCAGACCATCGTGTCGTTGCGGCCGGCGGTCAGACTCGCAACGGTTGTTCCCCAGGAACCGGCGCCCAGCACGGTGACCCGCATCAGGCGCGCCCGTACACTGGGATGTGCGCCCCACTGATCACGCTGGCTGCATCACCGGCCAGGAAGAACAGCACGTCGGCGATCTGCTCAGGGCGCACCCATCGGCTGTGATCGGCGTCTGGCTGACTCGCCCGATTCCCGGCGGTGTCAATGACGCTGGGCAGCACGGCATTCACCCGGACGCGGTCGCTGAGGTACTCCATCGCAAGTGCGTCGACCAGACCGAGAACCGCGAGCTTGCTCGTGATGTAACCGGCCGCTCCGGCGAAGGGGCGCAGGGCCGCCCGGCTGGACACACACGTGATCGCTCCGCCGCCTGCCGCGATCAGGTGCGGCAGGGTGGCCTGACACACGAGGTAGGTGGCTCGAAGGTTGAGCCGAAACTGCTTCTCGAAATCCTCGACCGGCGTCTCGTGCACCTTCCCGCCCATGGCGAACCCGCCGACCAGGTTGGCCACAGCGCGCAGCGGCCGCTCCACGTCCGCAGCCGCCAGTTCGGCCACCGTACGGACGGACTTGGGGTCGAACAGATCCGCTTCGAGCAGTTCCAGACAATCGTTGCGCGGTACGTCGTCGGCCGCGGGCTGATGCACATATGGCACCACGACCCGCCATTCCGCCTGCAGAAAGCGGGCCACTACGGCCGCTCCTAGCCCGCCCGTACCGCCGGTGATCAGAACCGAGGCAGCGTCATCTGGCATGGCGTCACTCTGCCAGGGAGCGAGCGCCGGTCGGGGGGGCGCGGTTAGACCGGCAGCGCCCGACGCGTCCGACGAGCCACCCGCTCCGCGGATTCGCTGGTGCTCTCGGCAACCTGACTGACTTCGTTGGCCAGCCGGCGTGCAGCCCGGCGGGTACGCCACGCGACGGAGGGTTTACCGGCGGTGTCCACTGCCGCTAGCAGCAGTCCACCGAGCATGCTGGCGTTCTTGAAGAACTCGATCCTCTGCAAGCCGCGGACGTCCGGATCTTCGTGCTTCCAGAAGGCGTGAGCAGCCAGGGTGGTGGGGACCAGACTCGCGGTCAGCACGGCGGCGGACAGCCGCGGCGCTCTGCCCAGACTGAGCGCCGTGCCGGCCACCAGCTTGGCGATCCCGTCGATGCGGACGACGGTTGCGACGTCGGGCACTGCCACCGAGGTCCGCTCGGTGAGAAACCGGACGACGCCCTCCGCAGCGGGAGTCTTGTCGCGCGGGTGTCGAACCGCGTCGATCCCGCCTAGAACGAAAATGGATCCGAGCAGTGGCCTGGCCAGCCTGCGCACGAGCATCGGGCTTCATCCTTTACGGAGTCGAGTTCGTGAGGGTGAGCCAGCACGCTACCCGCCCTGGGCCAATGCATGCACCAGTCTGCGCCGCAACTCGTTGACATCGATGTCGAGGGCCAGCAGCAGTTCCCGCGCGGCGACCGAGGAGTCGAGAAGTCCGAGCAGCACGTGCTCTACTCGGAGCCGGCGGGTGCCGAGTGCCCGCATCTCACGCCGACTCTGATCGATCGCCTTTCCCACATCGACTCGGAATCGCGGTCTGCGGGTCCGCCAGCGCGTGTGCAGCCGGCCACCGGTCTGCCGTTGTACGGCCGCCAAGTCGATACCCAGACCGGCCAGCAGTCGGGCATCGTGCGCACCCCGGCCGACGGCATCCTCGAGTCGACGAGAATCCACTCCCAGTTCGACAAGCAGGGCGGCCGCCGGACAGGGGACTTTCGCAATACCGACTAGAAGGTGCTCTCCGCCGATCTCGGTGGCACCCTGGTCGCGTGCGCAGGTCATAGCCGCCTTGATGGCAAAGCCGACCTCGCGGTCAATTCTTCGGGCCATGCTGTCTCCTACCGATGGTGTGCTTGCACGAGTCGGCGCCGATCAGTGGGCTCATCGGGTGGTGTGTCGATGCTTGCGGTGTACGGCCTGCTTGCTCACCCCTAGGGCGAGGGCGATCTCCTGCCATGACCAGCCGGTCATCCGCGCTCGGGCCACGTGCGCGCGTTCCAACTGCTCGACCAGCCGGCGCAGCGCAGCGACGGCATGCAGACCTTCGCGGGGGTCGTCGTCGGTCGCGGTGGCGATCAGGGCGGTGGGAGAGCTCATGACCGTCAGCATATGTTGACACCAAAAGCTAAGTCAACACAAGCTGACGAGATCAGGTATGCGTGTCCGATGTAATGGGACCCCTTGCAGGGGACAGAATGGGATGGCCGCGGGTCACCCGTCGGCAAAGCCAGAAGGGGAGCTTCATGTCAATCGATCGAAGCAATGTGCGTGGGCTGGTACGCGCGATTGCCTACGACGTCAAGGGTTCGCGCCTCGGTCGAGTGGCTCAGGTCTTCCTGGACGACCGGAGCGACGAACCTGCCTGGGTCGCGGTCGATGTCACGCGGGTACGCGGAATGCGGCTGCTGCCGTTGGCCGGCGCCGCCATGAAAGGCCGGCATCTGGTCATCCGGGCCGAACGGACCACGGTTCGCTCGGCTCCGCGGATCGATCTCAGCGACGGGCAGTTGTCCAGTCACGACGAGTCCCGGCTACTCGAGCACTACGGACTGATCTCCGACCGCCCGGGCGCGCCGACGACCGAGCAGCGGCCGGCATCACCGTGGCCAGACGACACCGAGCGCGAGACCGCGTGGGAGCGCCCCGGACCGTGGCAGTCGGCCCCGCAGGACACGCCGACCGCGTCCCCTGCGGCGCCGGCCGTCGCCCCGGCCTTCGCCTCCGGCTGGGAGCAGCCGACGTCACGGCCGGGTGGGATCGGCGACCGAGCCGCGATGCGCACCAGGGACGCAAGCTCGCCGCAGTCCGCCGCCGAGCCACCGCGCCAATCTGACACCGCGCCGACGAGCATCGTCGACGCTCCGGCGCCCCAGTCGAGGCCCACCCCCGCATCGGACCCCAGGACAGGGGCCGAAACGACCACTGCAATCCCGGTCCAGGGGACAGCGTCGGCGGCCGTGCCTGAACCGAGACCTGACGGGGAGCCAGCGGCTCGCTAGTCTGCCCGCACCAACGGGATTTTCCGGACACTGAGGAGACGCGCGTGAGTGCCACGGCCGCTACCTTGCGCACCGCTCTGTTGCCGCGCACGTCGGTGATCACCGACACGCTGCTCGTCGTCGGCGGCGCGGCCTTCATCGCGTTGGTGGCGCAAGTTGCGTTCTACTTGCCGTTCACGCCGGTACCGGTGACCGGTTTGACCTTCGGCGTGCTCGTCACGGGCGCGGCCATGGGCTCGGTCCGCGGTCTTCTGGCGACCTTGCTCTACGTCGCGGTCGGAGTCGCCGGGGCGCCGGTGTATGCCGGGGGCAGCTATGGCATCGATGTTCTGCTCGGCGTGACCGGGGGCTACCTCGTCGGTTCCGTGGTGGCGGCGGGCCTGATCGGATACCTGGCCGAGAAGGCCTGGGATCGAAGAGTGATCTCGGCCGTACCCGCGATGTTGCTCGGCGAACTGGTGATCTTCGTCATCGGGGTCAGCTGGTTGATGGTGGTACTGGACGTGGGGCTCGGCGAGGGGCTGGCCCTCGGGTTCACGCCCTTCATCATCGGCGAAGTGGTCAAGCTCGTGGCAGCTGGACTGCTGCTGCCCGGGGCCTGGAAGCTCGTCGACCGGATCAAGGACTAGCCCTTCGGCTTCGACCTGGCTTTCGGCTTGCCCAACGGCTTGCCGGTAACGGTCTGGATCGCCCGGGCCTCCTGCGCGGCTTCCTCTTCTTCCTTATCGGCTCGCTTGCGCAGCCAGCTCATCCCGGGCAGCCCGCCCAAGGCGACCTGCATATCCTGAGCGATCTCGAGCAACTGGTGCAGATCCGGGGCTACCCGGTCCAGGGTCGTGAGGACGGGGAACAGATCCTCGTCGAGGTGCTTGAGCAAACGCGGTAACCGGTCGACGAGGTCGATCATGGCCGTGACCTCGGCTGGGTCGAGCTTGTCGATGAAGCTGCGTACCGACGGAGCCAAGCTCCGTAACGGCGCCTCGTAGAGATCGAAGATGGCCTCGGCCCTCTCGGTTGTCCGCTCGACCGAGACGACCAGCTCGCGGGCCGCGACGTCGATGGCAGCCACGGCGCGCAGCGACTCGTCGGCGCGTTCGACGGTGCCCTCGATCCGCTCGACCACCACCTCGGCCCGGTCGAGCAACGACTCGACCCGTCCGACTACGGTGACCAGCCTGGGTACGAGGCCCAGCGCATCCTCCACCCCATCGCGCAGGGCACTGGCTGCCTGGAAGAGATCAGCGGGTCCGGGGATCGGGAGCCTCACAACGCGAACCCTAGCCGGAGGAATCGGGCAGTCGACGGCTGTGGCCGCGGAACTCCACGACCACCGTCCCGTCCGCCCGCCGCACGGTGACATCGAACAGTCCACTTCGGCCGAAACTCAGGCGTTCCAGCGCTTCGGCCTGCAACACATCTCCGGCTTGGGCCGGCGCCACGAAGGTCACGTCGCATGAGGATGCGACGGCTGCACCGCCCCCGGCGACGCTGTTGCACGCAGCGCCGAATGCTGTGTCGGCCAGCAGGAAGAGGTAACCCCCGTGGCAGATGCCGTGCCCATTCAGCATCGATGCAGTGACCGTCATTCTCATGATGGCGTGGCCGGCTTCCAGAAGCATGACCTCGATGCCCAGGAGGTTTGATGCGGTGTCGGCCTTGACCATCGTGCGGACCGCCTGTCCCGCAGCGTCGTCGTCGGCGGCAGTCATCGCGTCCTTCACTGCTCACTCCGTTCCATGTTCGCGACCGCCCGCTGCTCGACGAGCCGACCCGACTGCTCTTCAAGCACCAATGAAGCCACGGTGGACGGATCCAGGCGTCGCTGTTCCAGATCCGGCAGGTAGGTGCTGACGGGATCCGGTCCCAGCCCGGCCAAGGTACTCGCGACGGACCTGCTGACAATCAACTGGACGACCTCCTGCTGCAGATTGAGAAGTCGCTGACGTCCTAGCAGCCCGCTCGTCTCCAGCCGTTCGAGCCGGCTCTCCAGCGCCGTGACCAGTTCGGCTATGCCGTCGCCAGTGCGCGCGCTGACCATGAACACCTGCCGCGGCGGTTCCTTGGCAGCGAGCAGGCGGACCGCCGACAAGAGCTGACGGCGCAGATGGTCGGCGCCAGGTTGATCTGCCTTGTTGATGACGTACAGGTCGCCGATCTCCATGATGCCGGACTTCATCGCTTGAATCTCGTCGCCTGCACCCGGGTGCGAGACGAGAATCGTGCAGTCGACCGTCCCGGCGACCGCGATCTCGCTCTGCCCCACCCCGACCGTCTCCACGATCAGTCGGTCGCAGCCGAGCGCGTCGAGGACACGCATCGCCTGAGTCGTGCTCAACGCGATGCCACCTTGCTGGTCTCGTACGGCCATCGAACGGATGAAGACGTCCGGCTGCATCGTGTCGGAGACCATGCGGAGCCGATCACCCAGCAGGGCCCCGCCGGTCTTTCGGCTCGACGGGTCGATGGCCAGTACCCCGACGCGCAGCCCACGATGGACATAGGCGTCGATGATCTGCTTGATCAACGTCGACTTGCCCACACCTGGCGGTCCCGTGATCCCGATAGTGCGGGCCGAGCCGGTGGCCGTAAACAGTTCCGCAACTGCCGCGATTGCCTGCTCGTCCTCGCGTTCCAACCGAGATATCAACCGAGAGGCAGCTCGCACATCTCCGGCTAGGACTTGCGCGGCCCACTCGGAAGCATCAGGCATGTCGGCCTTTCAGTGAGTCGACGAGCGCGCGACTAGTGGACGTCTTGACGGGCACGACACATGGGACTTTACTGCGAGCGAGCACTCGCTTGCAACGAAGGGACCTCTCATGCCGACTCCCGAAGGTCCGAGCGTCGCCAGGACAACCGCGTCCGGATTGGAACTCCCGCTGTGCGGGCGGGCCGAGGACGTCAGACCTGCTGCGGCCACAGAGCAGCCCGGTTCCTTTCCGTTCACGCGCGGGATCCATCAAGGCATGTATCGCGACCGGCCGTGGACTATGCGACAACTGGCGGGGTTTGGTAGGGCCAGCGATACGAACGCTCGATACCGCGCTCTTCTCGCGGCCGGTGCAACGGGCGTCAACGGCGTCTTTGATTACCCCAGCCTGCGTGCGTTCGACTCGGACCACCCACTCGCCCGATCCGACGTGGGCCGCGGTGGTGTGGCGGTCGACGTGCGCGAGGACTTCGACGATCTCTTCGCCGAGATCCCGTTGGACAAGGTCAGTGTTTCCCTGGTGTCCTCGCAGCCGATCGGTGCCGTCGTCCACCTGGCCATGTTCGTACAGGCGGCGGAGCGGCGTGGCTTCTCCCCAATCGCGCTGTCCGGGACGAGCCAGAACGACTTCCTGATGGAGACGGCGATCACCATCGCGCCACAGGCCCTACCGCCGGCTGGCTCCTTCCAACTCGAGTGTGACCTGATCGAGTACGCCGTCACCGAGCTTCCTCGATGGAACCCGGTCAGCATCAGCGGCTACAACTACCGCGAGGCCGGTGCCGACGCCGTCCTCGAATCCGCCCTCACGTTGACGCATGCGCAGGCCGTAACCCGGGAACTGATCCGCAGGGGGCATGCTCCCGAAACGTTCCTCTCGCGGATCTCTTTCTTCCTCAACGCGCACAGCGACTTCTTCGAAGAGATCGCCAAGTTCAGGGCGACCCGGCGCACGTGGGCGAAATGGGTACGCGACGATCTGGGAGTCGACCATGAGCCGTCGCAACGGTTCAGGTTCCACGTCCAGACGTCCGGGGTGAGCAACACCGCCCGCCATGCGCACGTCAATATCGCGCGCAGCATGACCCAGGGCCTGTCCGCCGTCCTCGGCGGCACCCAGTCCTTGCACATCAACGGCTTCGACGAAGCGGTGTCCATCCCGAGCGAGCATGCGGCCATGACCGCCCTGCGCAGCCAGTACGTACTCCTGCATGAGACCGGCGTAGCAAAGAGCGCCGACCCCCTCGGTGGGTCCTATCTCGTGGAACACCTCACCGACGTCATGGAGGACCGGGTCCACGACGTGGTGGACCAAATCGATGCCATGGGCGGCGTCGTGCCGGCGACTGAGCGCGGGTGGGTGCACGCCGAACTGTCCCGGCTTTCCTTCGAGATGCAGAAGGCGATCGACGATCAGGAACAACTCATCGTCGGCGTCAACACGATGAACGACGGGGAGGACGTTCCGGTCGAGATCTTCCGGCTGCCGACGGACACCCTGGCCAAGCAGTCAGCACGACTTGCAGAGGTGCGCTCGCGAAGGGACACCAAGGCGGCAGCCGCTGCCGTCGCGGAGGTCGGCGAAGCTGCGCGCGCGAAAGTGAACGTCATGCCTGCCGTGCAGCGTGCGGTCGAGCAGGATGCCACCCTGGGGGAACTCGGCGGCGAGTTACGGACCAGCCTTGGTCTGTGGGACTTCCCGCTGTGGTGAGTGGGTTGCGCGGTCACAAAGCTGTGATCGCGAAGTTGGGGTTCGATGCGCATTGGCGAGGAGTCATCATCATCGCCAACGCCTTGCGCGACGCCGGCATGGAGGTCGTCTATCTAGGCCATGCGAGCGCCGAGGACATCGCGGCCGCGGTGGTTCAGGAGGATGCGATCCTGCTTGGCCTGTCGACGCTCTCAGGCAACCATCTGGGGGAATGCCCTGCGATCATGGACCAATTGCGAGCTGCGGGCGTCGATGACGTGGTCGTCGTCCTCGGTGGCACGGTTCCGGCGACGGATGTGCCGGTTCTGGAGGCCGACGGCGTCGCGGCGGTCTTTCCGACCGGAAGTTCCGTGCCCGAGCTTCTGGTGCGCATCGAGGAACTGGTTGTCAAGCAGGATGCTGCGCGCCGGAAAGTCGGATAGCGGTGACTGCGAG
>JALZIX010000119.1 GCA_030860025.1 Actinomycetota bacterium | reverse complement strand
TCCCCGGCCAAGCCACCCGGGCGTTCTCCAGGTAGCGACGATGGCCCCGGGCCACACCGACTCGCATGGACTCAGCATGCCAGCGAGCCACAATGAGCAGCCGACGCGTCACCAGGAAGGCCCGTTGTTGCGCCGATCGCCGGTGAAGCTGCACCTCCCGATGGCGGGCGCCGTCCTTTCGGCGGACTGTCCCGGCAACAGCCCGTGGCCCGCGATCAGGTTGTACGTTCCGGGCGGGCTCGGACGGCAGGGAGGAGGTTGTCGATGCTTCGCGACGCCGAGCGGCTGCCAGCCTGGGTGGCCTGGCAGCCCAGACCGTTTCCCGATGCCAACCTGCTCCTGCTGCACGGGCAGCAGCCGGCCCTGGTGGACAGCGGGTTCGTCGGTCACGCGCAGGAGACGGCCGCCTGGATAGGCGCGTACACCGGGCACGTCGCGCTGGTCGTCAACACCCACTGGCACTCAGACCATGTCGGGGGTAACGCGCTGCTGCAGGGGACGGGCGCCGGTATCGCGGCCAGCGCTCCGGACGCTCAGGCCGTTGCCCGGCGAGACCCGGGCTGCTGTCTAGCGGAGTACCTCGACCAGCCGGTCAGCCCGTACACCGTCGACGAACCGCTCCACGACGGGCAGATCCTTCGGCTCGGAGACGCCGACTGGGAGGTCGTTCGCACCCCCGGACACACGCCGGGCCACCTGTCGCTGTGGCAGCCGGAGGAGCGGTTGCTGATGGTCGGAGATGCGCTATCGGACTACGACGTCGGTTGGGTGAACATCGCGCTCGACGGACCCGGCGCGGCCGCCACCGCACTGGCTTCCCTCCACCGGCTGGTCGACCTCGCCCCACGGGTGCTGCTGCCCTCTCATGGGCCGATCCCAGCCGATTCCGGTGCGGCGTTCGACACCGCACTGCGTCGAGCCCAGCGCCTGGTCGACGACCCGGCAGGAGCGGTGTGGTACGGCGCGCGGCGGGTCTTCGCCTACGCCTTGATGATCCGGAACGGAATTCCCGCTGACGAGGTGGAGCCCTACCTGCACGCGCGGGCGTGGCTCACCGACGCGGCGCGGCTGTTGAGCAGGACGCCCGAGCTACTGGCCGCCGAACTGGTCGAGACGATGCTCCGCAGCGGTGCCATAGTCCTTCGCGGCGGCCGCCTGCACGCCGCCGCCGAGCACACCCCGGTCCCGGCGGATGCGCTGAATGTGCCGCTCCCCCGCGCGTGGCCGGAGGCGCGCAGCACGTGACGGTCAACTCCCCCGGGACAGTCACCGTCCCATCGCCAAATCCCGTCCGGTGGCCCCGGCCCAGTCATCCGGTCCGCCGACGAGCACGGCGAGGTCACGGTGCCCAGCACGCTCGAGCACGCTGGCCGCGGTGGCCGCCCGCTCCCCATGACCACACATGACGACGGGAAGCGCACACGGCAGTCGCTCGGCGGTCCCCGGCACGGTGCCCAGTTCCACGTGCGTTGCCTCGGGCACGTGCCCGGCCGCGAACTCCGACAGTTGGCGGACATCGAGCACTGGGCGGTTTCCGATCTCTTCCGGCCGGACCAGCTGGGTCCTTGCCGTCTGCTGCCCATCGTCGACCCAGGCGTCGATCCCGCCGGCCAGCTCCCCGATTATCCGGTCATAGCCGACTTTGACTGCTTGCCAGCAAATCTCCGCGGGGTCCTGGTCGGCATTACGAACGATGATCAGCGGCGCGTCGTCCGGGGCAAGCCAACCGAGCCATGTGGCGAAGGCAGGCCGAAGCTCGATGGACAGTGCAGAGGGCACGTGCGCAGCGGCGTAGTCGGCGACCGGTCGTACGTCGACCACCACTGCGCCGGTGGAGCACATGTCGCGGACCACCGAGGGAGTCACCGGGGCCAGCGCGGCGACGCCTCGGCCCAAGATCGCCGGACCGCGACGGTTGATCTCACCAAGACGCAGGAAGTACGGCGGGAAGCTGCCCAGCGAACGCAGCAGGGCGGCCACGAAGGCATCGGGGTCAGCGAGCTGCAGCAGCTGGTTGGTGGCGTTTTCCCGGCCGATGGTACTTGTCCGGTCAGCGCCCGGCGGCGCCGAGCAGAACGAGCCGGCGCCATGAGTGGGCCACAGGGCGGTCTCTGCCGGCAGCATCGCGAGCCGCCGTAACGAGTGGTACTGGGCCCGCGCAAGTTCCTCAGTGCGCTCGGGTCCGATCAGGTCGGTGCGCGCAGCGGACCCGACGATCAGCGACCCGCCGCTGAACACACCGATCGGCCGCGGCCCGTCCGACAGCAGGTACGAGAGATGCTCGTCGGTGTGCCCCGGGGTGGCCAGTGCTGCCAACGTCAGCCCGCCGAGGTCCACCTCGTCGCCGTCGGCAAGGGCCCGATGAGCAAATGCCCGCTGCCCGGCTGCCGAGGCCAGCACCAGCGCCCCCTCGTCGAAGGCGAGTTGAGCGGCCCCAGAGAGGAAGTCAGCGTGCAGGTGGGTGTCGGCGGCGAACACGATTTGAAGATTGCGGGCGGACGCGGCTGCGCGCGCCGCCCGCAGGTCTCGAGGCGGATCGACCACCAGCGCTCGGCCCTCTCCGAGGTCGACCAGATAGCTCGAGTTGCCCAACCCCTCGTCCACAAGCGGGAGCAGCCCGTGGGATTCGAAGCTCATCGACTACCTTCTCCCTGTCCGCCGCTTCGGTGTCTCCGAATCAATAGCTGAAGACGGTCGCTGCCTCGCCGTCGAGCCAGTCGAAGAGTGGAACCGTGCCGGCGAGTTCCGCATGACCGACCAGCGTGCTGTCGTCCAGCTTGCGCGTGTTGAAGCAGATGGGGCATACCTGCAGCCGCCCACCAGCCTTTTCGTACCGCTCAGCGAGGTCTGGCAGCGGCGGGCATCCGTCACAGGCAACACCCGTCACCATGTTCTTCAGCGCGAGTCGTACAGCCTCCTTGGTGAGGAAAATGCGGGTCGGCTGCCCGCGCTCGGCCGCGGCGACTGCCACGAGAAAGGCAACGGTGACCCGCTCTGAGTCCTCAAGACCGGTTGCAAGATTGACGACCACTTTGTTGCTCATGATGTTCCCTCCGGGCTGATGAGCGGGAAGTGCCCGCCCTTTCAAGTGGTCGTTTGAACATCCTCCGCCTACGTTTGCTTGTCAAGTAGTTGTATGAATTTGACAGGCAGAGCAAACGGATAGATCATCACGTCGTGGGCGACCGTGTGGCCAAGGATTTGCTGTTCGCGGCCTTCGCCGAGACGGCCAAGGCACTGGCGTCCGGGCGCCGGGCTGAGATCGTTGATCTGCTCGCCCAAGGCGAGCGCTCCGTCGACCAGATTGCGGAGCAAATCACCCAGAGCGTTGCCAACACTTCCCACCACTTGCAGACCCTGGCCCGCGCAGGCTTGTTGACCAGTCGCCGCGATGGCACGCGCATCTACTACGCGCTGGCCAGTGAACGAGTCGTGGACCTGTGGACGGCGATCCGCGCGGTTACCGAGGAGCAGTCCGCCGGTCTGGAAAAATTAGCGCTTGCCTACCTCGGAGACCGCAGCGAACTCGAAGCAATCGGGCACGGTGAGCTGGTGGAGCGAATGCGGGCCGGAAGCGTCGTCGTACTCGACGTGCGGCCAGCGATCGAATACGCCGCCGGGCGCATCTCAGGTGCCCGATCGATGCCACTACCCGAACTACGTCGACGTCTCGACACCTTGCCCAAAGACGCTCAGATCGTGGCCTACTGCCGGGGTCCCTACTGCGTGTACGCCGACGACGCCGTCCGACAGCTCCGCTCGGCGGGATTCCAGGCAGCACGACTCACGGACGGATACCCCGAATGGAAGAAGGCGGGGCTGCCTGTCGAGTCGGGACCGAGTCCGCAATAGCCATTGAGCGCGCAATCTCGTCGAGGTGTTCGGCAGGCTCGACAATTCTCTCTCCGACGAATGCTCATCCCCCACCAGGCGGACTCCGTACCCTGCTCATGTGAGCCGCCGGTGACCCAGGTCCAGCACCCTGTGTTCGCGCGCGCCTGGGGGTGGATCAGCCAACGGATGGAGTCCGAGTTCGGCCCCCACCGACACCGCCAGCTAGCGGGCCTGCATGGCCAGGTCATCGAGATCGGCGCCGGCAACGGGCTGAACTTCGCGCACTACCCGTCCGGAGTCACCCGCGTTCTGGCCGTCGAGCCCGAGCCGCACCTGCGCCGGCTCGCCGGTGAGACGGCCGGCCAGACCGCTGTGCCGGTCGATGTCGTCGACGGGCATGCCGACCAGCTCCCGGCCGAAGACGCCAGCATGGATGCCGCCGTAACCACGGCGGTGCTGTGTTCGGTACCCGACCAAGCCACCGCCTTGGCCGAGATCCGTCGTGTCCTGCGGCCCGGCGGTCAACTGCGCTTCCTGGAACACATCCGCGCCGAATCCGCGCTGATGGACCGCGCGCAACGGCTGCTCGACGCGACGATCTGGCCGATCCTGGCCGGTGGCTGCCACACCCATCGGGACACAGCCGCCGCGATCGCCGACGCCGGGTTTACGCTCACCGACCTGCAGCAGGTGCGCTTCCCGGATCTGCGGATCTCGCTCCCCACCTCGACCAACATCCTCGGCACCGCGATCCGGGAGTAGCCACGGCCTAGCAAGCAGCCCTGTCCGGCGAGACCTTGACGTAGGAGGAAACCGCATGAGCCGCTACGTGATCGACGCACCAACGCTCCTGCACCTGGTTGCCAACGATGTACAGGTCAGCCCCAGGCACCAACTCGTCGCTCCAAACCTCATCCGCTCGCAAGCCCTATCGCTGTTACACGCGGCCGTGCGCAACGCAGACCTGACCGAGGCTGTGGCACTCCAGCACCATGAGCGACTCACTGAGCTGAAGATGCGCCTGCTCGGTGACCGAGTCTCGCGCCGCACCGCCTGGAATATCGCGCGCGAGCAGGGATGGGAGACGACCTACGAAGCGGAATACCTTGCCATCACCAAGCTTCAGGCCGACGCCCTGGTCACCGTCGACTCGACGCTGGCGACAAAGGCCAAGGGCCTTGTGCCACTGGCAAGTCTCGAAGCGCTGATCGAGGACCGGGACTTGACCGAACCATAGCCAGATGACTCGCGGTCGTCCGCGCGCGGTCGGTTGGATCAAGTAACGAGCATGATCCGCTCCTCGGCGGCAAACGGTTCATCGATGGGTACGACCTGCGGCGCGGTCCAAGCGACGGTTTCACGAGTCACTTGGGAACTCCGGTGGAAGTGACGGATCGCCCAGCAGCTGTCGGCCCCCGGAAGGCACGCCAGCCCATCGCCACGAACCATGCGTGGACCTCGAGGCCGACCAGGCGTTGAGTGAGACCGGCCGCTCCGATTCCCTCACCGGCCGCGACTGGATCGAAGGTCAGGAAGAAGACGACAACCAGCACCATGGTCAACGGACTGGCGAGGATCAGCCAGTTTCCGAACCGTCTCCAGGACGGGATCCCCCGGAGAAAGAGGCCGGCGGCCAAGAAGCTCACGACCGGCGTTGCCACGCCCAGGAGGAAGCCGACCAGATGCAGGACAATCGCCTCCAGATCGAAGATGCCAGCGACCACGAGACCCACCGGCGAAAGTGCGAGCAGGGCCGTACAAGCCCTTCCTGTTCCGGCACGACCCGGGTCGCTCATGGTGTGGAAGATGCCCAATACGCCTAGAAGAAGCAGGACTCCGACGATCACGAAGGCGGCGTTCATGTAAGGGGCGGTGGGTCCGAGGCCGAGGCCGCTGATCGGTTGACTGATCGGTGAGTATGGTGCGATCAGGGTGCCGAACAGTGTGTAGCCCGGGCTGATGAAGCCAAGGACAACCCAGGCAACCGTGAACAGGATCGGGCCGACCACAGCACCGAGTGCTAGCCACCGGGCTACCTCGCGGGTCTGAGCCGTCAGCGGCTTCGCGTTTCTACTCAGAAGGCCCACGGGGAAACTCATCGCAATCTCCTCTCTCTTGGCTGATGTGGCGTCGATGCCGGCTAACTGCGGGTACTCACCGAAGGCGGGAGGTTGGCCGGGTTGTCCCACTCGATGTGGTAATCGAAGGTCTGCCGATGGGCTTTGCTGTCGGCCATCAGCTTCAGAACGAGCGGCAACATCGCGTCGCGGAGCACCCTGCCGACGGGCCCCGCGGCCTTGCTGTTGTTGATCCGGGCGGCCCATTTGATGATCCGCTCGACCCGCGGGCGGCGCGCCGCCTCGAACTGGGCGAAGGCGGCCTGAGGATCAGGCAGATCGCGCAGGCACTTGGCCAGCACGACCGCGTCCTCGATGGACAGCGATGCGCCCTGGCCGGAGGTGGGGGATGGGGCGTGCGCAGCGTCACCGATGACGATCATCCGTCCGCTGTGCCAGGTGGGCAGGTACGGGATCGAGTGAATGGCGCTGAACGGCAGCATCTGCTGGGTCGCCTCGATGAGCGGGAGGGCGGGGCCGGCGTCCTCGGCGAACAGCTGCAGCAGCCGGCGTCGCCATTCCTCTTCGCCGACGGCTGCCAGCTCACCGCGGGCAGGCTCGTCGCGGCGGGGCAAGTTGGCGAACCACCACACCTCCCCGTCGCGCGCCGGGGCGTACCCGAAGAAACCGCGCCGACCGAAGACCATTTCGTAGCTTCCGGGCTCGGCGTCCACAGGTACGCCACGTGCGGCCCCCCCGGAGGTGAGCAGCCCGGAATACGTCGGCGCTGGCGCCGCCGGGTCGATGATCTGCCGGACAGTGGAATGCACGCCGTCGCAGCCGATCAACACATCTCCGACAGCTGCACTGCCGTCGGCGAAGACCACCCGCACCTGATCGCCGGTCTGTTCGGCGGCGACCAGGCGTTTGCCGTACTCGACGCGAATCTCGCGGCCGCTGGCCACCTGATGCAGCGCCCGGTACAGATCGGCACGCTTGATCGTGTGGCTCTGTGTGCCGTCGGGCAGCGGCGGACCGGTGCGGCTCTCACCGAGGCGCCTTCCCGTGCTGTTGCGCAGCGTGATCTCCGGTGTGGGAAATCCCGCGGCCAGGGCGGGCGCGTCGGCATCAAGCACTCGCAGCGCGTCGATCCCGTTAGGAGCCAGAGTGAGGAAAACGCCTCCGCCATCGGCGTCGCTGGGATGTGCCTCGTAGACGACTGAATCGATCCCCGCCTTGTGCAACGCCATTGCGGCGGCCGGCCCGGCAATGCCGCCGCCGATGATCAGGGCGGTGCGGGTGTGGGTCATGACTGCTTCCTTCCTTCAGATGATGCGAGCTGGTCCAGGAATCGCTCCCAGGCTGGGCCCCACCCGGTTTCGGGGTGGGTGATCCGGTCGATGAACCCGTTGACAAACGTCGATTCAGCGTCCAGGAGAGCCAGCCGGTACTCCTCCTCGATCATGAAGAGTGGGTGCACATCACCAGCCAGCGTGCTGTCGATCAGCTCCTGGGTCTCCGCGCGCAGCTCGACCAGCCGACGGAGCCGTTGGCCGAGCAGCTCGACAACCTCATCCGGGCGCAGTGCACCGATCAGCGACAGCGCCGCCACGAAGTGCGGGTACTCGTGCTGGGGCTCTGCGATCAGCTCGCGCAGCCAATCGCGAAGTTCTTGCTGGCCGGCGGCGGTCAGCATGTACACCGTGCGCTCCGGGCGGTGGCCCTCGCGGGTGGCCTGCTGCCCGGTGATGAATCCGGCCTTGGCAAGTTGCTGGACGACCATGTAGAGCGAGCCGTGGTTGTACTTGATACTGCGCGCGTCGCCGTTGTCCCGAAGTGTGCGGCTCAACTCGTACGGGTGCATCGGCCGCTGAACCAGATAGGCCAGCACGGCAAGGGCCAGCAGATTGCCGACCTTGCGCTTCTTCGCCATAAGCCCTCCAGTCACGCCTGATTAGTCAATCCAGACTAGTCAATCATGACTAGGCGTCAAAGACAATCCGCCCGGGGGTCCTCGAAGTGCTTGCGCTAGTCGGGTCGCAAACCCGCCATGGTGACCGCCACGAGCCGGTGGACTGCAGCTTTGGTTGGCAGGCGGCCGGCTGCGGAGAGCGCGTGCAGGCAATAGCTCGCCAGTTCCTCGGGCGAGATATCGTCCCGGATTTGTCCGGTCTTGGCTCCTTCGGCCAGCAGTCCACCGATCATGTCCCGTAGCTCGTGTTCGGCCCGCCCCACTTGTTCACCTCGATGCAAGAGCGCCGCGAGTTCGGTGTCGTGGTGGCTGCGAGACTGGTGGGCGATCACACCGTAGGCCAGTAACACGGCTTCTAGTTGTTGCCCAGGGTTCCTGGCCTCGTCGCGGGCCCGGGCGACCTGTTCGAGGTGAGCAGTGACCTCCCGCTCGTGCCAGGCGAGCAGGATCGCTTCGACGTCGGGAAAGTACTTGTACAACGTCGCGCGTCCGATCCCGGTCTTCTCGGCGATCTGCGACATCGTCACAGACAGGACCCCGTGCTCGCGCACCAATGCGGCGGCGGCATCCAAGGTCGCGTCGCGGACCGCGTGACGGTGCGCGTCGATCGTCTCGTCCCACAGCTTCGGCACCCCTGCAGTATACGCAGCGACGCCGAGACGACATGATGGCTTGACAGCGACACTGTGTATCGTAAACTGTTGGTCTGTCTTCAGTCCGATTCCACGTTCCCAAGGAGCGCGATATGTGCGACCAACACACCCGCTCGTCCCCTGGCATCCGTCGGTGGGTCATGGTGGTCGGGATCATCATCCTCGTCCTGGTATTGCTCTTTGTCGCTCTCCAGCTACTCGGCCTCGGCGGGACCCACGGTCCGTCCCGGCACGCACTCTCGTGATCGAGGTCAGAGACGTCGTCAAGACCTACCCGCTCAGTGCCGGTGATTTCACCGCCGTCGACCACGTGAGCCTCCACATCGCACAGGGCGAGTTCGTCGCCATCGTCGGCCGGTCCGGCAGCGGGAAGACGACGCTGTTGAATCTGCTGGCCGGTATCGACCGCCCGACCTCCGGGACGGTTCGGGTGGCTGACGCGGATCTGGGGTCCTTGTCCGAGTCCGGACTGGCCGCCTGGCGGGGTCGCAGTATCGGGCTGGTGTTCCAGTTCTTCCAGCTGTTGCCCACGCTGACTGTCGTCGAGAACGTGATGCTGCCGATGGATTTCGCCAAGACGGTTCCGGCCGGCCAGCGGCGGGATCGCGCGCAGCAGTTGCTGGAGCGGATGGGCGTGGGTGACCAGGCGGACAAGGTTCCGGCCACGCTCTCGGGAGGTCAGCAGCAACGCGCTGCGATCGCCCGGACCCTGGCCAACGATCCGCCGATCCTGCTCGCCGACGAGCCCACCGGCAACCTCGATTCCGCCACGGCAGTCGCCGTGTTGGGGCTGTTCGCCGATCTCAACGCGGACGGGCAGACCATCGTGGTGGTCACCCACGAACGCGACATCAGGTCGATCGCCGGTCGAGAGGTGACCCTGATGGATGGCCGGGTCGTCACCGACCAGCGCGCGGGCGTGTCGGCGTGACCAGCCTGTTGACCCTCAAACTGGGTAGGGACCTGCGCGCGACCTGGCCCAGGTTTGTGCTGATGGTGGTTGCGATCGCGGTCAGCTTGACCGTGTTCAGTGCAGTGTTGTACGCCTGGAGTGCAAGTGCCCGGGAGACCGCGGGCGGCTATCTGGGCACCGACCCGGCCTCGGCCACGATCCTTTTCGACAGTCCCATCGACGTCGAGCAGATGGCGGCAATCGCGACCGAAGCCCGTACCCGGCCCGGTGTCATCGAGGCGACCGGGCGCGCCCAGTTCAGCACTGAGATCGAGGTCGACGGCAGCACCAGGGACAACCCTCTTCAGGTGTTCGTCGCCGCACCGGACGATCCCCTGCGGATGGCCAACTTCGACGTACAGCAGGGGACCTGGCCGCCGGCACCCGGCGACATCCTGCTGGGGCGCGACACCCTCACCTTGCTCGACCTGGTGGTCGGCGACAGCTTGGTCGTCGAATTGCCCAGCGGCGAATCCGCCCGGCTGCGGGTGGCTGGCGTCGTCTACGACCCCAGCCTGGCGCCGGCCCCCCAGGAGCAGAAGGGGCACGGCTATCTGTCCACGGCATCGCTAGCCGAGGCCGAGGAACAGCCCGTGCTGGACGAGTTGAAGCTCCAGATCGCCGAGCCCGGGCAGCGGACCCCCACCCGGGACCGGGAGGCCATCGTGGCTGTCGCACAGGACATCGGCGACTGGCTGCAGCGCGAATATGGGCTGGCGATCCGGGAGATCCAGGTGCCCGAGCCCTATGCCCATCCCCATCAGGGGCAAGCCGACGCCTTGCTCATCTCGTTGCTCGCCGGCGGGGCGATCGCCCTGTTGCTCAGCACGATTCTGGTCGCGAACATGCTCAATGGTCTGTTCACCCAGCAGATCCCGCAGATCGGCATCTTGAAGGCGATCGGGGCGCGATCGGGGCGGATCGGGCGCCTGTACCTGACGATGACGCTGATCGTGGCCACCGCAGCCACATTGCTGGCACTAGCTCCCGGCATCCTGGTCGGCCGCGCCGGGACCTCGGCAGTGCTCGGGTTCCTCGGCATCGAGGCTGCCAGTCTTGCCCCTCCGTGGTGGACCTACCTGGCCGTCGCGGCTGCTGGCCTGCTCCTGCCGCCGCTGATGACGCTGATCCCGCTGGTCAAGACCAGCCGGACCACCGTACGGGCCAGCATCGACCACCGTGGCCTTGGCTCGAACACCGGAGCAGGGTCGGGCATCCTCGCCAGGCTTGGCCGGATTCCTCTCCTGGACCGAGCTCTGCTCATGGCGCTGCGCAACACCATCCGGCGGCCGGCCAGGTTCCTGTTGGCCGTCGGCCTGCTCGCCAGTGCGGGCATGGTGTTCATCGCGGGGATGTCCACCAGCCAGGGTGTCCAGGCGGTGGCGGAGGAGGCCACGGCCCAGCGCTACTGGGATGTCGAGGTGCAACTCGCCGGCCCGACCTCGGTGGAGGAGCTCACCACCTTGGTGGCGGAGGTACCGGACGTCAGCCGGGTCGAGGCTTGGACCATGGCCAAGGCCGGCGTCGCCGGGCCACGGGAGATCCCACTCACCCGCACCTACCCCGACCAGGGGCACGGCGGCGTTTCGGTCACGGCGATCCCAGCCGACACCGCCATGTTCACGCCGCCCACCATGATCGAGGGCCGCTGGCTGGCCGAACGTGAAACCGGGGCAATCGTGCTCAACCAGATCGCCCGCGCGAACACCGTCCCGGACATCGGCGCCGGAGACACGGTGGAGCTTTCCGTCGGTGGACAGACCACCTCCTGGACAGTCGCCGGCATCGCGCAGGAGAGGGGGGGCGGTAGCGGCGGGGCGTACGTCAACGCGGAGGGCTTCGCCGAAGCCACTGGCGTGCCGCTTCAGGGGAATCAGCTGCGCGTGGCCACCGACAGCCATGACGAGCCGACCCGCGCCGCGGTAGCCGACGCCGTCGCGGAGGTGTTGTCCGGGGCCGGAATTGACGTGCAATCCGCCGCCTCGGTCAGCCTGACTGAGGCCGCCAGCGAAGGCCATCTGACGCCCATCATCCTGCTCGTCCTGGCGATCTCCATCGCCATGGCGGTGATCGGCTGCATCGGCCTGGCCTCGACCATGAGCACCAACGTCCTCGAGCGAACCCGAGAATTCGGCATCATGCACGCCATCGGGGCGCGGCCGAAGACCGTGCGCCGCACCGTCGTCGCCGAAGGCGTGTTCCTCGCCATCGCCAGCTGCCTGGTAGCCGTCATCCCCACCACGGGACTCACCGCCCTGATGGGCGCCGGCCTTGGCAACCTCTTCATGTCCGCGCCACTGCCTTATCGGATCTCACTCGTTGCCGCAGCGATCTGGATCGCGATCGTCATCCTCGGCGCAGTACTCGCCACCGAAGCGGCAGCAACCCGCGCCTCGCGCCTCACGGTCCGCGAAGCCCTCTCCTACCTGTGACCCCTCGTTGCCGACTCCCGCGCCCGGTGAACGCGAACATGAGTGCCGGGAGCGCCGTAATGGCGGCGATGGTCAAGATGGCGGCTTCGGGGTTGATGGTGTCGGCGACGACGCCGGTGATCAGCGCGCCGGCAACGTAGCCCAGGTCGCGCCATAGCCGGTAGGTGCCCACGGCGGCCGGGCGTTCGCCGGGGTGGGTGTGATCCCCGATGACCGCGATGAGGGTCGGGTAGACCATGCCCGTGCCGAGCCCGAGTGCGGTTGCTGCAGCGATGAGAACGGCCGGATCGGTGGGTCCGGCGAAGACGGCGAGGCCGGCGGCTTGGGTGAGGAAGCCGGTGATGATCAGCGGTGTGCGGCCGACGTGGTCGCTCAGTGCGCCGAAGCCAGGTTGGCTGAGTGCCCAGATTGCGGGGTAGACGGCAGCGATGATGCCGACGGTGGTCGGTTCCAGGCCGCGGATGATGAGGTAGGCCGGCAGTAGGCCCCAGGCGAGTGCATCGTTGAGTTGGTTGATCAAGCCGGACAGGGACACCACGGCAAGAGGCCGGTGCGTCCAGGTGGTACGCCAGAACGTGCTCCCGAACGATGGCGCCTCGGTCCCCTGGCGGCTGTGCTGGGTGGCCTCGACGGCGGCGTGTGGTGTGGTTTCGCGAGCGAACCAGGACACGCTCAGACCGACGACAGCGATGACAGCGGAGAGCCAGAACGCAGCCCTGGGATCATGGTCGGCGGCGATGACGGTGGCCGCGTAGGCGGCGACGGCGACGGCGCCGTAGCCGGCCGCTTCGTTGAGGCCGAGCGCTAATCCGCGACGTCGTGGCCCGGCCAGGTCGATCTTCATGATGATGGTCGCTGACCAGGCCAGGCCTTGGTTGAGGCCCAGGAAGATGTTGGCGATGACGACTTGGGTCCAGGAGTCGGCGGTGAGGATGAGCGGGGCGACGGGTAACGCGCAGATCCAACCGGCAAGCAGGACCGGGCGGCGGCCGTAGCGGGTCATCCCCTCACCGGCAGCGAGGTTGCTGAAGGCTTTAACCAGGCCGAAGGCGATGAGAAATGACAGCGACAGGCTGGCGCTGGTCAGGTGAAAGGTCTCGCTGGCCAGCAGCGGCAGGGCAGTGCGTTCGACGCCGACCATGGCGCCGACGAAGGCGTTGATGGCGACGAGCAGGCTGAACTGGGGCCAGTTTGCGGCCAGCCCCAGCCGTAGCGGATTCGGTGGGGCTGACGTGTCATGAGGCATTGGCCTGGGCGTCGGCTGCGGGCGCGAGCACGCCTGGAGTGATACCGGTGACGACGGGCAGGCCGGCCCGTCGCCACTGCGGGAACCCGTCCTCCAGACGGGCGGCGGGCCGGCCGGCCGCCCGTAGCGCACGGACCGCATCGTCTGCGAAGACGCAGAACTCTCCTCGGCAATATGCGATCACCTCACCGTCTGGAATCAGCGGCAGAAACTCATCGAGACGCTGCAGCTGCTCGGGCGGCGCGGGCAGCGCACCGGGGATATGCCCCGCGTAGTACTCGGCCTCCGGGCGGACGTCCAGAACGACAGCACCGGCGCGGACGCGATCGGCCAGGGCGTCCCGGCCGATGACCGGCAGGTCACCGCGGTCACCGAGGTAGGCCGCGGCGACCTGATCGAACTCTGCGATCTGGCAGGCGGCCAACTGCCTGAGGCAGTCCCACGCCTGCTCGACCAGCGGCGAGGCCAGCCGGTAGAACACACGGGTCCCCGCTCGACGACTGGTCACCAGCCCCGCGGCAGCCAGCGCTTTCAGGTGGTGGGACGTATTCGCCGTTGACTGGCCGATCTGCTTGGCCAGCTCGTCGACGCCGCGCTCGCCCTGGGCCAAGACGTCAACGAGCTCGGCCCGTCGGCCCTCACCCATTGCGCGAGCCGAAGATGCCAACGCCTCGAACAAGCGATCCTTTGCTACCCGATCCGCCACCGTGCTCCTCAACATACGTTTGACGGTTAGTCAAGCATATGTTTGATGTTACCGGGTAAGACCGCACTCCAAAGGCGGGGAGGAGGCGCCCAGTCGCGGGCAAGTGCCTAGCGGTGGGATGGTCAGGACATGAGATGAAATTTGGTACCAACGCTGTTGGGCACGAAGGCCGCTGGAAAGGCAGCCGCCAGTTGATGGGTTGCCCGCCACCCGGTGCAGTGCGCCGGCACGATCACATCCGGTGCGAACCGCCGGAAGGCGGCGCAGATCTTCGGGATCAGCGGTTCGAACAACGGCCCGTTGAGATGAAAGCCGCCGATGATGGCATGGATCTGCTCCACCCCGGTGAGCCGCTGGGCGTAGTCCA
>JALZIX010000114.1 GCA_030860025.1 Actinomycetota bacterium | reverse complement strand
CGTGGATCGGTCCACGGGCTGCCCGTGTCCAACCGGACGCGGTCGGGTTCGGTCGGGCTCAGAGCCGGTGCCGGGATCTTGCGGTCGATTGCTGCAGGGAGCTGCCCGACCGCCGTCACGTACGTCCCCGCGCCGCGCCGCGCGGTAAGCCACCCCTCGGCGATCAACTGGTCGTACGCCGCCTCGATGACGGCCCGAGCCACCCCGACATCAGCGGCGAGGGCGCGGATGCTCGGCAGCCGTTCAAGGGGTTGCAGCCCACCGGTACTCACCGCATCCCGGATCTGATTCGCGACCTGGTGCACGAGCGGGACTCCGGAGTCGCGAGCCAGGAACAGCGGAAGGATTGGCGCGGGCATGCAAAGTGTCCTAGCAAGAGGGCGGAAACTGTCCCGGTTCAGCAGGCCAGTTGTGCGTCACGATGGTCGCATGTTCGTCACCGAAGCCCCGTCCGTATGCGAGTCGTTGCCGCTGTCACCGACACCGCGGACAACGCTGAACCGCCGCCGGGACCGGGCCGGAACCGACCGGCGGGACCTGTACGACGTTCTGGATGCCGCCCTGGTCTGCCACTTCGGGGTCCTGGTCGACGGGGCGCCACTGGTGTTGCCGACCGCGTTCGGATTCGACCCTGCGGGTCCGGACGACGGCGGAACGCTCTACCTGCACGGCTCGGTCGCCTCGCTGAGCCTGGTGGCGGCAAGGCAGCGGCCGATCTGCGTCACGTTCACCGTGCTCGACGGATTGGTGCTTGCCCGGTCGGCCTTCCACCACTCGATGAACTACCGGTCGGCCGTGGTGATGGGCACGCCCCGAACCGTGGACGACCCAGACGAGAAGTCGCGGGCCCTCAGCCTGGTCGTGGACCACGTCGTGCCGGGCCGAATGGAGACCCTGCGACCTCACACGCGTAAGGAACTGGCTGCCACGTCCGTACTCGCGTTGTCGCTGGCCGAAGCCTCGGTCAAGGCCCGGACGGGCGACCCGATCGATGACGAATCGGACCTGCAGAACGGCGGTTGGGCTGGCGTGATCCCGCTCCGCGTGGTCGCCGACGAGGTCGTCACCGCTGCCGACGCGGCCGGTCACCAGCCGCCCGCCGACGTGCTGGAGCGTGCCGCTCGCCTCGTGTGACCAGGCGACTAGGCACAGCCGTCTCCCCAGCGCGCTCCCAGAAGTGACTTTCTACGGGAAAAGTGCGGTCAGCGCGCTCCCAGAAGGGACCTTCTACGGGAAAAGTGCGGTCAGCGCGGTTTGGTCTCGCAAGGTTTCAGACCAGCCTCCGTGGGCAGACTTACAACAGAAGCGTAAGCCGCGCGAGACGCCCTCGCCGCAAGATGATCTAGGGGACGAATCCATGAGTCAGGTTGACGAGGTGCTCGACGCGTTGGAGGACGAGGCCGACGCCTACCGAAATGGCGCGGACCGGCCGCTGGGCGGATATGTGCTGGTCATGGCTACCTTCGCCGCAGTGGTTGCCGCGGCCGCCGGGCTGGCCGTTGCCACCAAGCGCCGACTTCCGGCTGGCCCCGGCGCTTGGGAGGTCCTGCTCTTGGCCGCCGGGACGCACAAGTTGTCCCGCATGATGAGCAAGAACTCCGTCACCGCGCCACTGCGAGCGCCGTTCACCCGCTATGTGGACAACGGTGGACCGGCCGAGGTGATCGAGGAGGTCCGCGCCACCAATGGCTGGCGGCACGCCGTCGGTGAATTGGTCAGTTGCCCGTTCTGCCTCGACGTGTGGATCGCCACCGGTTTCACCATCGGGCATGTGTTCGCACCCCGAGCGACCAAGCTTGTGCTCGGCGCCCTGACTGCCCTGACCGGCGCCGAGTTCCTGCATCTTCTCTACGCCAAGGCTCAGCAGGTGTCCGCTTAGCCGGCGGACTCCCAGCGGCGTCAGCGGTATGCCACTCCAGCCTGCGGGCAGCAACCACGCTATTCCGTTTGGCTGACCTCGATCAGGTGCCCGTCGGGGTCCTGGAAGAAGCACCGGATCTCGCCGCCCCACGGCGGCTCGCTCGGCGGCTCGAGGAAGTTGATGCCGCGGGACACCAGATCGAGGTAGACCTGGCGGCAGTCTGCGACGTGCAGGACGACCTCGCCGGTGAGCTGATAGCGGTCTGGCGGCGGGATCAGGCTGATGCCCGGCTTGTCATACGTGCCACTGCTTGGGGTTGCCAGGTGCAGTCGGCCGGCACCGAGCCGCAACTCGGCGTAGGTGTCCCAGACCGTCTCGGTCCTCGCGCCCAACTGTTCGACGTAGAAATACAACGAGCGCTGCAAGTCGGCGACCACGAGCAGCGGGGCTACTTCTGCGGCCCCCTCTGGGAAGGACGTGTCGGCCATGCGCGGATCTTGGCATGGAGATCATCGCCGCGGAACGATTCCCGTCGTGCACGAGCGGGGATCGGTAATGTCGATGGCCGACCAAAGGTGGGAGTCCCGGTGTCGACCGTCGACTGGTTCCTGAGCGCAACGGAGCGTGGCAACACCGCGACGAAACTGCCGCTGTGGTGCGAGGGCAACCTGGTCGCGCCCCGGGTGCATGGCGCGGTCTACTTCGACCGGCTGGTCACCGAGGTGGAGTCCCTCGAGGCCGGCGACCAGCTGTTCTTCACCGACTGGCGCGGCGACCCTGACGAATTGATGCGCGACGGCGGCCCGACGGTCGGGGAGTTGTTCGGTGCCGCCGCCCGGCGGGGGGTGATCGTCAAGGGACTGATGTGGCGCTCCCACTCGGACAAGATGTCCTACAGCGAGGAGGAGAACCGCCAGCTCGGCGACGAGGTCAGAGAGGCCGGTGGCGAGGTGCTGCTGGACCAGCGGGTACGCCGGTTCGGCTCGCATCATCAGAAGCTGGTCGTCTTGCGTCACCCTAGGCAGCCGGAACGGGACGTGGCCTTCGCGGGTGGCATCGATCTGTGCCATGGTCGCCGCGACGACGCCGAGCACAACGGTGACCCGCAGCCGCCGCCCATGTCGAAGGAGTACGGCAGCAACCCGCCCTGGCATGACGTGCAACTCGAGATCCGCGGGCCCGTCGTCGGGGCGTTGGACATCATGTTCCGCGAGCGGTGGTTCGACCCCACGTCACTGGATTCGCACGATCCGATCGCCTGGGTGAAGGACAAACTGACCAACGCCGATCTCACCGCGGATCCGCTGCCCGATCAGCCGCCGGATCCGCCAGTCTGCGGGCC
>JALZIX010000163.1 GCA_030860025.1 Actinomycetota bacterium | reverse complement strand
CTGCTGCGCGAATTCGTCGAACAGGAACTCATCGCACCAATGAGCGACAGCCTCGCCGGGGAGGATGCGCGGCTACGAGCGGGCGCCGTCGCGTCTCAGCTGCTCGGGCTCATCTACGCGCGCTACGTCCTGCGCCTCGAGCCGCTGGCGTCCGCCGAGCCGGAGAGCATCGTGGCGACGCTCGCCCCTGCGCTTGAACGTCTACTGAACCCGCCGACCCAAGCGCCCCCGCAGTCCTCGGGCCGGCGCTAGGTCGCAGCTGATGCCCGCAGAGCTCGAGGACAGGTTCACGAGTCAGCAGGCTCTTCGGCCACACCCTCAAAGTTGGGCCGCAGTGGCGAGAGGAATCTCCACCAGGTCAATACCGCCGTCGCTGTGGGTCGGGTTGTTCCTCACAGCCGTTTTGATGGCGGTGAGCGGCCGCTACGGGCCTCACCGCGACGAGCTCTACTTCGTGGAAGCTGGGGAGAATCTCTCCTGGGCTTATCCCGACCAGGGGGTGCTTACGCCGCTCGTGGCCCAGACGATGGAGGAGATCGCGCCAGCTCACTGGTTGCCTTACGGCTGCCGGCGGCGCTAGCGGTGGGAGCTCTGTGCTGCTGACTGGGCTACTTGCCCGGGAGCTGGGCGGTGGCCGCCGCGCCGAGTGGATCGCCGCCGCTTGCACCGCCACCGGCGCCGTTTTCCTGCAGACTGGGCACACACTCGGCACGACCACGTTCGACCTGCTGGTGTGGACTGGGGTCACGTGGCTTGTCGTGCGTGCGCTGCGCACCGGCGACGACCGCCTGTGGCCGGTGGCCGGTCTCGTGCTCGGAGTAGGGCTGCTCAACAAGCCGCTGCCCGCATTCCTTGCCGCGGGGCTGCTGGTGGGAGTCCTTATCGCCGGCCCGCCAAACCTACTGCGCAACCGCTGGGTCTGGGCCGGTGTGGGCGCCTTCGCCTACAACGTCGCCCGTGCTGCCACTGGCGGTCGCCGGCCTGCTCAACCCGCTTGTCGCGGGAGCGGCGATGGCGCTGTCGAGCGTCTTCGTGGTCCCGAACTCGCTTCGTCTACGAGGATTCAGATCTCAGCTTGACATACCCTAGGGGGGTATCTAGGATGGGGCGACATGGAAGCCACCACCGCAGACAGCCACAACCACGCTCACCTCGAGCCGATACCGACGTCCGGCGCCGCGCTGAACAGCGTCGCCTTCAGTGCCACGCTGCACTGCCTGACCGGCTGCGCGATCGGCGAGGTCACCGGCATGATCATCGGTACCGCTCTGGGCTTCTCGGATTGGGGCACGATTGCCCTTGCCGTGGCCTTGGCTTTCCTGTTCGGCTACGCGCTGACCAGCCTCCCGCTGCTGCGCGCCGGCCTGGCGCTGAGCGTCGTCGTGCCAGTCGCGCTGGCTACCGACACCTTCTCGATCGCGGTGATGGAGATCGTCGACAACGGGATCCTGCTCGCCATCCCCGGCGCGCTGCACGCCGGAGTCGGCGACATCCTGTTCTGGGGGGCCCTTTCTGTCGCCCTGGTCGTCGCGGGCGTCATCGCCTACCCCGTCAATCGCTGGCTGATCACCAAGGGCCGCGGCCACGCTGTGCTGCACGAGACCGGCATCCACGGCGGGCCCCCGACGCGTCTCGTGGCCTTTGTCGCCGCAGCGGCGGCGGTGTTCGGCACAACCGTCCTGATCGGTGAGGCAGTCGGAAGCGGCAACAACGAACCGGACCATGGCGGCCAGCACCAAGCCTCCGGAAGCGGCACCGAAGAGAAGGAGATGTCCGCAGAGGAGCACCAGGGCGGAGGGGAGCCCGACGCGGTCCGCGGCCTGGCCGTCGCCGAGAACGGCCTGAAGCTCAAGCTCGACCAGCGCGAACTACCGCGCGGTCGCCGGGCCAAGCTGAGCTTCACCGTGGTCGGCTCGAACGGTCAGCCGGTGCGCGACTTCCAGGTCGAGCACACCAAGCGTGTACATCTGATCGTCGCCCGTCGTGACCTGACCGGCTTCCAGCACCTGCACCCCAGGCAGGGGAGCGATGGCCGCTGGAGCACGAGCATCACGGTCAACGCCGCGGGCAGCCATCGGGTATTCGCCGACTTCAGGCGCCGCGGTGAGAACCACACCCTGGCCGCCGACCCTGGCGGTCGACGGACCGCTCGACTCACGCGCCATGGCGCCTGTCAAGCCGACCGCCGAGGCCGGTGGCGGCTACCAAGTCAAGCTCGGCGGCGCCGCCTCCAAGGCCGGCGGGGCCGAGCTCGGCTTCACCGTCACACGCGACGGCGAGGCGATCGCGGTCGCCGACTACCTGGGGGCCAAGGGCCACCTGGTCGCGCTACGCGAGGGCGACATGGGCTACCTCCACGTTCACCCTGCGGAGGCCGGCCACGAGACAGAGCCCAAGGAGGACGAGCACGCGGCTGACGAGGACGCCGAGCACAGTGAGTCAGCCGCGGAGACGTCTGGCGGTGAGCCGATCAAGTTCGTGACCGAGTTCCCCTCGGATGGGCGCTACGGCCTCTTCCTTCAGTTCAAGCATCAGGGCAAGGTTCACACCGCCGCATTCACCCGGGAGGTGAGGCGATGACTCTCCTGATCGCCATGCGCGTCGCCGTCATCGGCGGCCTCGGCGGCTGCGGTCGATGTACCCACGCTCGCATCGGCTGACCGCAACCACGCACTTACCGGGAGCACAGCTCCCAAGGAGAAGTCAATGTCCTCGCAAGCTGACAACAAGCGGTGGTGGGCGCTCGCAGTGATCGCCCTCGCCCAGTTCATGGTGATCATGGACACCTCGATCATCGGGGTCGCGCTCCCGGACATCCGGGCCGATCTCGACTTCACCCCTGGCGACCTGTCCTGGGTGTTCAACGCCTACGTCGTCGCGTTCGGTGGCCTGCTGTTGCTCGGCGGTCGCCTCAGCGACCTGCTCGGCGCCAAGCGGGTCTTCACGGCCGGGTGGGCAGTTCTCGCCGCAGGCTCACTGCTGGCCGGTTTGGCCGACTCGTCCGGGCTGGAGATAGCCGCTCGGGCGGTGCAAGGCGTCGGGGCGGCTCTCATTGCCCCATCGGCGCTGACGTTGCTGATGATGCTGTTCGGCAACGAGCCCAAGGAGTTGGTCAAGGCCCTCTCGATCTACGGTGCCGCGGCGCCCGCCGGCGGGACCGCCGGCGTGTTCCTCGGCGGCGTGATCACCGAGTGGGCGAGCTGGCCCTGGGTGTTCTACATCAACATCCCCGTGGCCCTGGCAGCGCTCGCCCTGACACCGCGACTGATGCCGGACGCGCCAGCGCGCCGCGGCAGCGTCGACGTGCTCGGCGCTCTCACGGTCACCGGGGGCCTGGCTCTCGGGGTGTTCGGGATCGTCCGCGCGCCCGAGGTCGGATGGGGCTCGACAGAGACCCTGCTGATCCTGGCTGGTGCGGGGTTGCTGTTGGTCGGATTCGTGTTCAGCCAGTCAAAGCTGCGCGAGCCGCTGATGCGGCTGAGCATCTTCCGCACCCCGAACCTGGGGGCGGCCAACGCCGCGCAGCTGCTGTTGGGCGCGGCGTGGATCCCGATGTGGTTTTTCCTCAACCTCTACCTCCAGCAGGTGCTGGACTACGGAGCGTTCGAGGGAGGAGCGGCACTGCTGCCGATGACCGCGACCATCCTGGTACTGATGGTCTTCGTCGCCCCGCGAGTGATGGCGAAGGTCGGTGCAAAGCCGATGATCGTCGGTGGCCTGATGTTGCTGGCGGCCGGCCTCGTGGGCCTGTCCCTGGCTCGACCGGATGGCAGCTTCGTGGTCGACGTCCTGCCGGCATCGCTGGTCGCGGCGACGGGGATGGCGCTGGCGTTCATCCCGTCGCTGGGGACAGCGATCTCCAGTGCCCGCCCCGAAGAGGGCGGACTTGCGTCGGGCATCGTCAACACCGGCTATCAGGTCGGCTCGGCGCTCGGCCTGGCGGCGATGACGGCGCTGGCCAGCTCACAGGGAGCGGATCGGCTCGGTGACGCTGTCGCACTGACCGACGGCTACTCGGCTGCGTTCCTCGGAGCGGCGGCCATCGCGGTTGCCGGAGGGCTGATCGCAGCGGTGACGTTGCGCCGGCCCCCGGAAGCCGCAGAACCGCGCGAGGAATCAGTCAAGGAGGCCGACCTGATCGCCGCCTAGCGAGCAACCAGGATGTGTCGCTGCGATTGATGCAGAGCCAAACGGCGGGCGGTCACCCAGGTGGCCGCCCGCCGGTCGTGCCGGGCCCGCTTGGCACGACCGAGTCGGAGCCGTTCGGCGGGCGGGACGATGCTCTCACGATTCAGCCGCCGCAGGGAGGTACTCTGGCTGATCGAAAGGGGAGCGCTGAAGGCAGATGGCCGAAAGGGATGCGGTGACATCACCTAGAAACACTGCGATCGAGCGCGGAGAGGTCAGGTTCGACCTGACGACGCCGGCTTCATTCCCGCGCTCGGTTCAACCGGCTGACCCCGCTTTTGACTTCATGGCCGCCGTCTCCGTACGCGACCACACGATCAGCGCCGCCGTGGTCGAACACGCGAGGATCGCCAGCGGCGAGGAGGTCCTCGACGTCGGGTGCGGAACCGGCACACTCGCAGCGCCCCGTCGATCAGCTCTCTACTCCCAACCGTGAAGCGCCTTGTGTTCGCCGTGCCGAACGTGAAAGTGCGGGTGGATGGTCACCGAAATGCATCCGAATCAGGATGCCATAGAAGGCGCTGATCGTCGTCATCCTTCGATCGTCGCAAAGCCGACCGGCCGGCGGACCAAGGCACACCCGCCTTGCGCGAGGCACCCCACAGCGCAAGAACAGGCGCGGCCCTACCACTCCCATCGGGGAAGCAATCCCCGCTCATCCCTGCCGAACTATCGCTTCGCGCCGGAAGGGAATACGCGGACGCCGCCCTTGAGGGACAACTGCTTTGTGGCCTAAGCGGTCGCGTGCGTGACTCGCGAACCGGGGCTCCTGGGCCCAACTGCTTTCGCTTTCCCCGGCCGAGGCGGCGCTATCCCTGCGCGCCTTGGAGAAGCGGGCTATGTCGGCGGCCCAG
>JALZIX010000023.1 GCA_030860025.1 Actinomycetota bacterium | reverse complement strand
CTGGCGCCAGATGGCTTTCGGGAAGCCGGTGAAGGCCAGGATGTCGATGCAGGCAGCGTCGAGGTGTTGGGCCCCGGACCGGCAGCTTGTCGGGTCAGGGTGTCGAGGACCAGGTCGCACTGGGCGTGCACCGCTCGGTGTCGGGTGGTCGTAGACGCTGTGCACAACGCTCTCAACCACGCCCACCCCGACTTCGGAACCGTCAATATCAGGTTCGCCGCGTAGTGCGTTCGGCAGCGCAACCAGCTCACGCCGGGCAGCGTCGAACCCGTCGCCTCGACCAGTCCCGCGGTGCGCATCGGAGGTCACCAGCGCCGCGGGCGACAATGCTGCTGCGGACAATCTGCGGCCAGCTGCGACCGTTGTGGATCTTCCGCCACTGCGATCGCTGACCTGGCCTTCTACAGAGGGCCCCATGGGAATCGAGCCCGCAACCCGCAACCCGCGGATCAATGGAGTCACTGTCGCGGGACCCCGCTGACTTGCCGTCAGTGCTCGACGTCATTGCTGGTCAGGTTGTGCACCTCCCGGGAATGCAATTAGGCTGGTGACCTGGCCTTTTACAGTGGGCCCCGCGGGGATCGAACCCGCAGCCCGCGGATTAAAAGGTCGCTCCGCGGGCTCCTTTTACACGCTGGGGAATGCCGAATGCACCTGCGACCTGCGGTTTTGCGGTTTGAAACCGTTGACCTTTACTGGCAGTTTACGAACGTCTTGCGGACTCTGTGCGGACAGTCCACAGTGGATCAGCGCGTGCTCGGATTCGCTGCCCCGGCCGTCCCCCAAATGTGAGTCGGTCGTGGACGTGGAGAGCTTCGCCTAAGCCTGAGAGCGAAGGAACGAGCCAGCTGCCTCATCGAGCGTCGTAGATTGGCCACCTGCCCATCGGACGCTTCATCGCTCGGGCTGGGGAGCAGAGTCGCGGTCCTGTGGTCAGCTAGCCGCGCCTCGACGGGTTCGCCGTCCTCGACACGCCGGCCTGGGCGCTGTGCGTCGCCTGGCAGGGATCTCCACGCCAGCAACAGGCGGCACGCGATCACCTACCCCTGCCTCAACCGAGGACTCCGCCGACGGCCCAACCCAGAGCGGCCGCGCCGAACCCACCCACGAGGGCTAGCAGGACATTGGCCGCGGCGTAGAAGAAGGTTCTGGTCTCCAGCAGCCGCAACGTCTCATAGCTGAACGCGCTGTAGGTGGTCAGCGCCCCGCAGAAACCCACCCCCAGCGCCGCACCCATGGCCGGGGCAAGCGCGTCAGCGGCGCCGGTCAGGACGCCCAGCACGAAGGAACCGGCCACGTTGACCATCAACGTTCCCCACGGGAACAGGCTGTCGTGCCGGCCCTGCACCAGCCGGTCAATGAGATACCGGGCCGGAGCCCCGAGCGCGGCGCCCAGACCCACCCAGAGCCACATCATCGTGCGGGCTCACACGGTATGTGCCGCACAACCTGGACGTCGTCGAGCATCGCCAGGCCCTCGCCGACCAGCAGATCCAGCTCCAGCAGGAAAGCCGCAATGCGGTCGGCGGTGTCCACAATCACTACGTACATCGGCATGTCCTCGGCCAGGCTCAGGATCCGGGTGGTGTGGATCTGCTGGGCGGCCCCGAACCCCTCGACCCCGCGGAAAACGCAGGCGCCGGCCAATCCGTGGACATGAGCCCGGTGCACGATGTGGATGAACAGCGGCCTGTGCCCCACGAAGTCATCGGAACCGACGATGTTCCTCAGCCGCTGAGCCGCACAGTGCAAGGTGCGCACCGGATGCTCCGGTCGGTGTTTCCTCATCGTCTCGCTCGCTCTCGAAGGCGACTCCAGGCGGTGGCCGCCGAACGCGCGCCGAGCGCGCCCAGCGCGACTGCGACCAGCCCGGCTGCGGCGGTCCCCAGGAGGTAGGCCATGGCTATCGCGGGCATGCCGGCCAGCACGAGTTGGTGGACCTCGACCATCGCCGTGGAGAAGGTGGTGTAGCCGCCAAGCACCCCCACCCCGAGGAAGGGGCGTACCAGCCGATGTGGAGACGTCAACTCGGTCAGAACCACCATCAGCGCACCCAGCAGCAGGCAACCGCTGATGTTGACCCACCAGGTGCCCCCCGGCCACTGCCCGGCCCCGGACGGCCACAACAACGACAACGCGTAGCGAACCTCGGCGCCGGCAAGACCGCCGACGGCGATCACCGTCAAGATCAGAGGGTCCCAGGTTCGCTCAGCGCGCTGGGCCGGCACATGCAGGTCAACGTCCGGATCAACCGGGCTCGACGCCCACATCGAGCTGGACATGCACCCACCTCTCCAATCATGAGGTAGGGACTGTTGGCGACCAGGCCGTCGCGGTTCTCGGCGAGCCCCACCGCCGTCAACCACACCCTAACGCGGCCGATACACCACGGCCCCGCAACGGCGGAGCGCTTTAGCTGTCCCGATCTTCGAAAGCCCAGCTACCTCCACATTCCGCGCAGGCGACGGGGCTCGCGTTAACCGCCCCACCAGGGCCGATTCATTTCTGGCTGCTACTGATGGGCATTTCGTTCTGCGTCTATTAAACGGATGCCCGGATGCACCCGTTAGGCGATCGGCTTGCGGGACGGCCCAGATGTCCGCCTGCTCAGGGTTCGAAGCGGTATCCGAGCCCGGGTTCGGTGATGAGGTGTCGGGGTTGAGACGGGTCGGCTTCGAGCTTTCGGCGCAGCTGTGCGGTGTAGACGCGCAGGTAGTTGGTCTCGGAGTCGTAGGACGGTCCCCACACTTCCTGGAGGAGTTGCCGGCGGCCGATGAGGCGCCCGCGGTTGCGTACGAGGACTTCGAGGAGGTGCCATTCTGTGGGGGTGAGGCGCACGTCCTGGCCCTCGCGGCGGACCTTCTTGCGGGCGAGGTCGATGGACAGGTGACCGGCTTCGACGACGGCGGTGTCCTCCGCGGGAACGATTCGGCGGGCGGCCGCGCGCAGCCGGGCGAGCAGCTCGTCCATCCCGAACGGCTTGGTGATGTAGTCATCGGCCCCGGCGTCGAGGGCTTCGACCTTGTCGTCAGAGTCCTGACGCGCCGAGAGCACGATGATCGGGACGTGGGTCCAGCCGCGGAGTCCGCGGATCACGTCCACGCCGTCGATGTCGGGTAGTCCTAAGTCGAGGATGATCACGTCGGGGTGGTTGTGCGCTGCGGCGTCGAGGGCGCTGCGGCCATCATTGGCGGTCACGACCTCCCAGGCCCGGGCGCGCAGGTTGATGGCGAGTGCTCTGACGAGGCTCGGCTCGTCGTCGACCACGAGGACTCGGCTCATGAACCTGCGCCGATGGGCTGCGCCTGGTGGTGGGCCGCTGGGAGGGTGAGCACCATGGTGAGTCCGCCGCCGGGGGTGTCTTCGGCGGTCAGTGTGCCGCCGAGGGCTTCGGTGAAGCCGCGGGCGACGGCAAGGCCGAGCCCCACGCCGGTTCCGGCGGGCGAGTCTCCCAGCCGCTGGAACGCTTG
>JALZIX010000003.1 GCA_030860025.1 Actinomycetota bacterium | reverse complement strand
TGTCCGGTAAGCACGCGCTAGCGCTGACAAACCTGGGTTCGGCCACGACCGCCGACATCCTCGCGTTGGCCGCGGAGATCACCGAGCGGGTCGAGTCGATCTTCGGTGTCCGGCTGCAACCCGAGCCCCGCATCCCGGAGCTGACAAGCGGGGGGCGGCTAGCCTTCGCCGGGTGACCGACGAAGCGGCCCCGTGGTGGGGTGTGGTGTCGTCCACGGCGGCTCCGGCCCTGCTGATCGGCGGCTGGACGTGGGCTGCCGCTCGACAGGAGATCGGGTTCGACTCACTGACCCAGACCATCAGCGCCCTGGCCGCTTTGGATGCGACCGATCGCTGGGTCATGACCTCGGCCTTGGTTGGCGTTGGCCTGGCGCACATCACGACGGCTCTTGCGCTGCGTCATGCAGCCCTGCCCGGACGCCTGGTCCTGGCCACCGGGGGAGTGGCAACCGTACTGGTGGCCGTGTTCCCGCTTCCCACGGTCCTCGGCGACGGGGGATCGGGAACGCACGCCATCGTGGCCGGGATCTCCTTCGGCGCACTAGGCGTCTGGCCGGCCCTGGCAATGCGAGGCTCCGCTGGAGGGAAACGGCGGATTCCGTGGGGGCTGCGCCGCACAGTTGCCCTCGCGGCGACGGCAGTGCTGCTGGCCGGTGTCGGCTGGTTCGTCTCCGACCTCGGCAAGGACCTGAGTCAGGTCGGATTGTCCGAACGGGTAGCGGCGGGCGCGCAAGCGGTGTGGCCGCTGCTGGTGGTGCTCAGCACCCGCCGGTCCGGCTGACGTGTGCGGTCACGACTCGCGGTGCACCTTGTGCTGGGCTGCCTGAGCCAGCGGACGGACGACCAGCAGATCCACATTGACATGGTGCGGCCGGGTGACCATCCACGCTATGCAGTCCGCGATGTCTTCGGCGACCAGCGGCTCGCGGACTCCGGCGTAGACGGCTTCGGCGCGAGCTGCATCGCCGTCGAACCGGTTGAGCGAGAACTCCTCGGTGGCCACCATCCCGGGCGCCACCACCATCACCCGCACCGGTTGCCCGACCAGTTCCAGCCGCAGCGTCTCGGCGACGACGTGGGTTCCGTGCTTGGCCGCGGTGTAGCCGCCGCCGCCCTCGTAGGCGACCAGGCCGGCCGTCGAGCCGACGAGCACGACGTCTCCGGCGCCGCTGGCGATCAAGGCAGGGAGCAGCGCCTTGGTCATCCGTACGAGGCCGAGGACGTTGACCTCGTACATCGCAGACCATGCGCCCAGGTCCGCGGAGGCGACCGGATCCATGCCGTACGCGCCGCCGGCATTGTTGACCAGAACCTGGCAGGCGGGCACCCGCGCGCAGAAGTCGTCCACGCAGAGTTGGTCGGTCACATCCAGCGCGTACGCGCTCCCACCGATGTCGGTGGCCAGCGCCTGGATTCGGTCCAACCGCCGCGCTCCCAGCACGACGTGGAATCCATCGGCGGCAAGTCTGCGGGCGGTCGCCGCGCCGATGCCGCTCGAAGCGCCCGTCACCACCGCAACCGGACCCGCAGATGTGGGCATGTTCGAGACGTCCTCGTGGTTGTCCTCCATGGAGCTCATCCTGCCCGAGCCCAGCGTTGCGGCAGGATCACGTGTGTGCGCAGCGTCAGAGGAGGAACAAGACCAGTGGCCTACCGCGCCCTGCCCTCCCGCGTGGCGACAGTCTCGGTGCACACCTCACCGCTGGATCAACCCGGTGCTGGCGATGCCGGCGGCATGAACGTGTTCATCGTCGAGGTGTCCAAGCGCTTGGCCGCGCAGGGCATCGAGGTCGACATCTTCACCCGCACGACGTCCAGTGACCTGGCGCCGGTCGAAGTTCTGGCCCCGGGCGTCAATGTCCGGCACATTACGGCCGGTCCGTTCGAGGGTCTGGCCAAGAACGACCTGCCGGCCCAGCTGTGCGCCTTCACCTCCGCCGTCCTGCGCGCTGAGGCGCAGCAGGAGCCCGGCCATTACGACGTGATCCATTCCCACTACTGGCTGTCCGGCCAGGTGGGCTGGCTGGCCCGTGATCGCTGGGGTGTCCCGCTCATCCATTCGGCGCACACCCTGGCCAAGGTCAAGAACGCGTTGCTGGCTGAGGGTGACTCCCCGGAACCGCTCTCACGGGTGATCGGTGAGGAGCAGGTGGTGGTCGAGGCGGACCGCCTCGTCGCCTCCACCGCCGACGAGGCCGCTCAGCTGGTGCAGTGGTACGACGCCGACCCGGCAAAGGTCCTGACCGTGCCACCGGGCGTCGACCTCGAACGGTTCCGTCCCGCATTCGGTGCCCGGGCTCGCCTCGGTATCGCCGGGGACGCACTGGTCCTGCTCTTCGTCGGCCGGATCCAGCCGCTCAAGGCCCCGGATCTGATGCTTCGGGCCGCGGCCCATCTGATCGCCTACGACCCGGCCCTGCGGTCGAAGCTGGTGCTCTATGTCGTCGGCGCGCCCAGCGGGTCCGGTCTGGACGAACCCACGTCCCTGCTGGCGCTGGCTCAGGCATTGGGCATCGCCGACCGCGTGCGCTTCATTCCCCCGATGCCACCGGACGAGCTCGCCGACTACTACCGGGCAGCAGACGTCACGATGGTGCCGAGTTACAACGAATCATTCGGCTTGGTCGCGCTGGAGGCGCAGGCCTGCGGTAGCCCCGTCGTGGCCGCCCGCGTGGGCGGGCTGGTGACCGCCGTTGCCGACGGCAGGTCAGGCCTGCTGGTCGACGGGCACCGTGCCCACGACTACGCCGACGCGATCACCAAGGTGCTGGGTGATCGCCCGACCCTGTCCCGGGGTGCCGTCGAGCACGCCGGTAAGTTTTCCTGGGATCGGACGACCGGCCTGCTCCTGGACGCTTATGTCGACGCCATGGCGAGTCCGGTCTTCACGGAAGCGGGGGCGGCTTGATGGCCGAACCGGCTGCTGCCGGACCCGATGACGTCGCAGCGGTGATCGCCGCCGCGCTCGAGGAGCGCGACCTCAGCTACGAACGCCCGGAGCCGGACCGCTTCGTGGTCACGCTGCCTGGCACCAAGAAGCTCCAGACGATCTGCTGGCTGATCGTCGGCGAGCACGCCCTCCGGATCGAGGCCTTCGTCTGCCGGCAACCCGACGAGAACCGCGAGCAGCTGTGGACCTATCTGCTGCAACACAATTCCCGGATGTACGGCGTCGCGTACAGCATCGACACGGTCGGTGACATCTACCTGGTCGGGCGGGTTGGCCTGCATGCTGTGACCGCCGACGAGATCGATCGGCTGCTCGGCTCGGTGCTCACCTACGCCGACGAGCACTTCAACACGATGCTCGAGATCGGGTTCGGATCCTCGATCCGCCGGGAGTGGGACTGGCGAGTGAGCCGTGGTGAGTCGCTGGCCAACCTGGCGGCGTTCGCCGAATTCGCCCAACGGCGTGAGCCCGGCACCGGAGCCGCCAACGACAAGAATTCGTGACCGACCCGCACGTCGGCCACGAGCGGCGTTGGGCGATCCTGGCTGTACTCACGATCTGCCTGGTCGTCGTGATCATGGGCAACACGATCCTCAATGTCGCGCTGCGCCGAATTCAGGAGGATCTGGACGCCTCGCAGGGCGAACTGCAGTGGGCCGTGGACGCCTACATCCTGGTGTTCGCGGGGCTGCTGTTCACCTGGGGCGTGCTCGGTGATCGGTTCGGCCGGCGACTGATCCTGGTCATTGGACTGGCGATCTTCACGGTCGCCTCGATCTTTGCCGCATACTCCGACACCCCCCTGGAACTCATCAGCTGGCGGGCACTCATGGGCGTGGGCGGCGCAGCCGTACAGCCGGCGACGCTCGCTGTCATCACCAACGTGTTTCCGGCCGGGGAGCGGGCCAAGGCCATCGGTGTCTGGGCCGGCACGTCGGGGCTGGCCATCGCCGTCGGTCCGATGGCTGGCGGGTACCTGCTCGAGTACTTCTGGTGGGGCTCGGTGTTCCTGCTCAATGTGCCCATCGCGATCGCAGCCCTCGCGCTGAGCCTGTGGTTGATTCCGGAGTCCCGCGACCCCACGCCCGGTCGAATCGACATACCAGGGGTGCTGCTCTCGATCGCGGCCCTCGGGTTGCTCGTCTTCGGCCTCATCAGAGGCGGCGAGGGCGACGGCTGGCTGAGGTGGACCGTCCTCGGTCCGGTGGTCGCCGGTGTCCTGTTGTTGGGCCTGTTCATCTACACCCAGCGGCGATCGTCCTCCCCGGCCCTGGACGTGGCGCTGTTCGCGAACCGCGCCTTCTCAGCCTCGGCTGCCGCCTTGGGCCTGGTCTTCTTCGCGCTGTTGGGTGCCACCTTCTTCCTGGTCTTCTACCTGCAGGGCGTGCGCGGCTATTCGCCGTTCGCCAGCGGTGCCGCGCTGTTGCCGGTCGCCGTGGCGATCGCGATCTTCTCGCCGCGCAGTTCGAACCTGGTGGGCCGGTACGGGCCAAAGGTCGTCACTGCTGCGGGCATGCTGATCATCGCCTTGTCCTTTGCCGGGTTCGTCATTCTGGACGAGAGGACGCCGCTGTGGATCCTGCTCGTCCTGCTGTTCATCCAGGGGGCGGGCATGGGCAACACGATCGCGCCGGCGACCGAATCGATCATGTCCGTGGTCCCCCGGGAGAAGGCGGGCGCGGGTTCGGCGGTCAACAACTCCGTCCGTCAGGTTGGCGGGGCCCTCGGCGTCGCCATCCTCGGATCCCTGCTGAACTCCCTGTACGCCAGCCGCCTTGCCCCGTCGCTCTCGGGGCTTCCCCCGCAACAGGCCGAGGCCGCGCGAGAGTCCCTGGTAGGGGCCCTGAGCCTCGGCGTTCCCAGGATCGTCGAGCCGGCCAAGGACGCGTTCGTCTCGGCCATGCAGTTGACCTCGGTCGCCACGTGCGTAGTCGTGTTGGCCGCCGCCCTGATCGTCGTCGTGTGGCTGCCCGGTCGCGAGGCCAGGTAAAGGCCTTCCTATCCTTCTAGATGGAGGATAAAGAGGAGGATAAACAGGAGGACTTTTAGTAGGATGCAAGGATGGCCAAGCACAAAGTCTCGGTAACGCTGTCCCCCGATCGGTTGCAGCGAGCGCAGGCGATCACTGGCAACGAGAACGTTTCGGACTTGCTCGAGGAGGCCTTGAGCGCGTTGATCGAGCGCGAGTTGGAACAGCGTTGGTTGGCCGGGCATGAGAGCGCTGCCGACGATGGCGACTTGCCCGGCGAAGTCGCACCTGACCTCTCCGACATCCCCTGGGATGCCGCGTGAACCAACCGCTGCCACACCGAGCCGAGGTGTGGTGGGCTGACGTACCCGGGGACAAAGTACGTCCTGTCTTGGTGCTCACCCGAGAGCGCTTCATCGTCCGCTTGAACTCCGTCTTGGTAGCTCCGGTGACCACTCGGGTCCGTGGTATTCCGACCGAGGTTCCGCTGACCGAGGAGGAGGGTTTGCCGCGCCCCTGCGCGGCGAACTTCGACAATGTCTTCACACTGCGTCGGGAGCGACTGCGCGAACGCATCGCTGCGTTGCCCTCAGCCAGGCTGGACGAAGTCTGTCGTGCCTATCGCTTCGCTGTCGGCTGCTGAGACCGTGAGCTCACGCTAGGCCGAGGCGCCGGTGTAGTTGCGCAGCCCGAAGCGCCAGAACCAGCGGGTGAAACCGACGATCTCACCGGCCGGGACGTCGAAGGAGACCCCGTCCACGGCATGCACCTCACGGTGGGTGCGCTTGACCAGGCTGCGGAGTGAAGCCCGTAGTCCGGCCTCGCGCTCGCCGATGGCCGTCCATCGGCTCACTCGGCCCAGCCGGTACCGTGACAGCCGCTTTCACACTCGGGGGAGAGGTGACCGGACATGGTCGGTGTCGAAGGCCCGGTTGGAGCGTGGCTGGCAGAGTCGCACTTCAGGATCATGATGCTCGAAGAGTTCGGGCTGCAGGAGGATGACGGCGTCGAACTCGACTACTCAAGGGCCTCCTTGCGGGGGCTGGAGGAGTTCGTGCTGGGTTACTACAGCACGCCGGAGGACATCCGGTTCGACGGACTGGACGCCGCGGACGCGGAGCCGGTGTCCGCGGAAGGCATTGCCGCCTACCTCGGTGACACTCTGTTGCAGCTGGCCAACGGCTCGTGGGACTGGGTGGTAGACGGTGACCTCGAGGGTTTCCCTGGGGGTCTGCCGATTGTGCGGCCGGATGCCGCCCTTGGCCTGGACGCGGTCTCGCCGGTGCATCTCATGATGGACGCGGTGCGCGTTCGAGACGGTGGGCGATTCTCCACGGTCTACGCCGAGTGGGAGCGTGCAGTGGCGTGGCTGAAGAAGTCCCGACCGTCGTGGCCGGCCTCGGATCACCTGTCCGAGTGGCTTGCCCGTCGCGCCGAGGCCTTCCCCGGGTGGGTGGCCGCCTATGCGCCTGACGGCACCTGGGACTTCACGCCGGACTCGTTGCCGGCGCTGGAGGAGCTAGTGCGCCGGGTCGCACCGACCGTGGCTGCGCTGCACGAGCCGGCCAATCGCGACTTTCGGGACGGTGCTGCCTGGTATCAGGGCGAGGTCATGCGCCGCGGGATGGGCGGCCGGTGGAACTACGACGAGCGCCTCGCGGGCAACGAACGCAACTTTGAATACCTTGACGAACTCGGCCCGTGGGGCAGCACTTCCATCCCGGTCATCTCACTGGAGACGGCGCTCCACGAGCCGGGCTTTCTCCGCGAACACTTCGACAACTTCGCCAGCTGATGTCGTCACTGAGGGTCAGAGATCCCACCACACGGTGCTCGCCCGCGTCGGCGCAGCCGGCGGGAGGTCATGCATGGCTGCGGCAACCTCGGCCTCCCGTTCGGCCGGCAGGCATAGCCGCCGCCGATTGAAGGCGACGACCACCTCCGGCGCGGCATTCGCCCATGCCGACGGACGCTGGAACGTCTCGAGGTGGGCATCGAACCCGAGTTCGGCTGTGACGTCCAGGAAATCACCGGTGGTCGGGCCGTCCGGTCGCTCCTGGTCGTGGAACCGTCGCCACAGCGGCGCGATGGACGTCCACGGGTGTGAGTCGGTGAGTTCGATGACGACCCGATGCCGGGTATGTGTGGTCATGGTCTGCAGGAAGTCCCCGATGTCGGGCACGTTGTAAACGACGTTCGCAGCCACCGAGACATCCGCGATCGGCACGTCGTTGGCGACCTCGGCCCAGGTTCCGTGCCAGGTCCGGACGGGGGTGCCGGTGGAAACGGCCGCATCGATGAAGACCTGCAGCATCGCCTCGGAGGAGTCGACGCCGAGCAGCGCACCGGCTTTTGTGCAGACCGGAATGCTGGCCGCGCCGCCCCCGCAACCGATATCGAGCAGCACGCCCCCCGGAGGGAGGGCCATGGCGATCGCTCGGTGCGTCGACGCAGCGCCCGTATGTGAGCCGAACAGTCCGGTCGGGAATCCGTACGGCGACTCCGGTGCAGCGGCGATGATGTCGGGGTCGATCGCCCAGGCGGCCAGCTGCGCCGCCCAGCGCGCCTGTGCCGCACCCATCAGTTACT
>JALZIX010000002.1 GCA_030860025.1 Actinomycetota bacterium | reverse complement strand
TCAACGTCGACATGTTCCGCTACGGCATCGAGCAAATGCACCCGGCCGACTACCTCCTGTCGCCGTACTACGAGCACTGGATGCACACCGCCGAGCACTACGCCGTGCAGGCCGGGGTGATCGACCCGGCCGAGCTCGACGAGAAGACGCAGTACTACCTGGACCATCCTGACGAACCGCTACCCGACCGCACCGATCCCGAGCTGCTCGCGTTCGTCGACGCGGCGGTGAAAGGCGGTGCTCCGGCCCGCCGTGACTCCGATGCCGAGCCCGCGTTCCGGGTCGGCGACCAGGTCACCGTCACGATGGATAGCCCCCTCGAGCACACCCGCAAGGCGCGCTACATCAGAGGCAAGAGCGGGGTGATCGAGCATGCCCACGGCACGTTCATCTACCCCGACAGCGCCGGCAACGGTCGCGGAGATGATCCGCAGCACGTCTACACCGTCAAGTTCACCAATGCCGAACTATGGGGGGACGAACACGCCGAGCCCAACGGCGCCGTGTACTTCGACGTCTGGGAGCCCTACTTGATCCGCTCTGAAGGAGCCACAGCATGACCAGGTCCGAGGTAACACCCTCTCCCACGGTGACGCTTCCGCGATCGGAGGCCGAAATCGCCGCACGGATGAAGGCGCTGGAAGCCCTGATGATCGACAAGGGCATCATGACCACCGAGGCGGTCGACCGCCTCGCCGAAATCTACGAGAACGAGGTCGGCCCCCAGCTCGGCGCCTCTGTCGTGGCCAAGGCGTGGGTCGATCCGGAGTTCAAGGCACGCCTGCTCGACGACGCGACACAGGCGTGTGCCGAGTTGGGCATCGGCGGTCTACAGGGCGAGGACATGGTCGCCGTGGAGAACACCGACACGGTGCACAACGTCGTCACCTGCACGCTGTGCTCGTGCTACCCGTGGCCGGTGCTGGGCCTGCCGCCCAACTGGTACAAAGAGCCTGCCTACCGTTCGCGCATCGTCCGCGAACCCCGGGCCATGTTGCGGGAGGACTTTGGCTACGACATTCCCGACTCGGTGGAGGTTCGGGTATGGGACTCCAGCGCGGAGCTGCGCTACATGGTCCTGCCCCAGCGACCTGAGGGCACCGAGGGTAAGACTGAGGCCGAACTGGCCGAACTGGTCTCTCGCGACGCGATGATCGGTGTCGCGCCGGTGCGCGCATGAGAGCCCAGACCACCGAGGTCGGGGACGCCCGTCGGCGCGTAGAGCAGTTGGTGAACCAGCTGCCGCGTGATGGTGAACAGCAACTGTCCTTCAGCCAACCGTGGGAGTTGCGCGCCTTCGCAGTGGCGGTCGCGGCGCACCAGAACGGGCTCTACGACTGGAGCGAGTTCCAGCTGGCGTTGATCGGCGCGATCCGGCAGTGGGAGGAATCCGCCCAGGAAGACCCGGAGGCCAACCCCTGGCGCTACTACGAACGCTGGTTGGAAGCCCTGGAGTCCGTACTGTCCGGCACCGGCGTTATGGGCGACGACGAACTGGACCACCGGGCGCACACCATTCTCACCACCCCGCGCAACGCCGACCACCACCATGCGCGGCGTGACCCCGTAGCCGTGGACCCGGCTCACTGATCGACGTGCCGTCGAATCGCGAAGGAGACTCAACATGGCACAGGTAGTCGCGGTACCTGCCATCACGCAGATCCCGCTGCGGATTCCGCTCCGCGAGGTCATGCCATGGGCTGTCTTCGCAGGGGCTATCCTGCTGACGCTGCTCTATCTGGTCGGTCTGGACCAGGGAGCTACATCAGTGTTCTCCGGACAGATGCTGCACGAGTTCATGCATGACGGACGGCACCTCATGGGTGTGCCCTGCCACTGACCGTGGGAGGTCGACATGGTGGTCAGGACACTGCTGGTTCGCGGCCTCTATGCCGGACTGGCTGCTGGGCTCCTGTCATGGGTGTTCTCCTACTTCTTCGGTGAACCGGGAATCGAAGCCGGGATCGCGTTCGAGGAACAACTCGCCCACGCGGGCGGTGAATCACAGGGCGCGGAGTTGGTCGGCCGTGGCCTGCAAGCCACGGTCGGTCTCGGCGCCGCACTCGTCGTGTTCGCGGTAGCGATGGGTGGCCTTTTCGCGCTTGCCTACGCCGTGGCGTACGGACGGATCGGGGCGTTGAGCCCCCGGGCCACCGCCGCGGTGCTGGCCGCCGGAGCGTTCCTGGTGGTCTTCCTGGTGCCCTTCCTCAAGTACCCGCCCAATCCTCCGGGGACCAGCGACGACGCAACGATTGCCCAGCGCACTGCCCTCTACCTCGGCCTGGTCCTCGCTTCGGTGATCCTGGCCGTGGCCTCGGTGGCGCTGGGCCGTCGGCTCAACGCACGACTTGGTTCTTGGAACGCCGGGCTGGTGGCCATCGGCGTGTACGTGGTCAGCCTCGGCCTCCTCATGTTTGTGCTGCCCAACGTGAACGAAACTCCGGC
>JALZIX010000450.1 GCA_030860025.1 Actinomycetota bacterium | reverse complement strand
GTCCAAGCTCGGCGACGACGTTTTCAGAACCGACCACGTCCTGCAGGCAGGCCGAACCGCGCGTCGCGCGCTCAACCTGGCCGGCTGATGGCCACCACCGTCCAGCAGCTACTCGACGAGATCACCTGGGCCACCGGGGATCCGCCCTGGCCCGGCATGGCCATGACCGACAGCGGCCTCGCGCATGCCGGGCGCGCGCTTCAGCGGCTCACCGACTACGGCCTTGACGCCCAACCGGGCGGACCACGGGAGTCGATCGTCGGACGGCTGCGGGCGGCCTGCAAGGCCGCAGCCAGCGCGCTCGGACCCGCGCCACCAAGCCCGGTCTCGGACCGGATGGGCGCCGCCGCGGACATCACCGGCCGAACCGCGCCGCAGCTGGGCCGCGCAGAACGCTGGGCGATCGCCATCGAATTCGCCGCCGCGGCAGACCAGTGCGCGAGCTTTGCCCAACGAGAGCCGGGCGGGCGAGACCTGCCTGAGCTCAACGAGGTGCGGCTGCGAGCCGCAGCAGTTGAACGAGCCGCGCTGGCCAACCCACCGACACAGCCGGCACGGGCAAGCCTGGATCGCCTCGTCCCACTCTCACAGCTCCCAGCCGAGCCAGCCGGCGCCCATGCAGCCGCAGAAGCAGCCGTCGCGCTCGTCACCTCGATCAACCGTGCCGACGAACGAGGCGGCCTCAGCTTGCGGGAACTGCGAACGGCCACCGCCGCGGCCCAAATCAGCAGCCACTACATCAGCCGCGTCGCGGCCTCCCTGCCCGGTGGCGACCATGGGCAGCCATGGCGCTCCGCGCCGGCGGCCTGGCACGTGGCTCGTCACGCCACCGCCGACTTCGACGACCTTCGCTGGACACGGCCCACCGAACAGAGCGAGGTCATCGCGGCGGCCCTGCTCGTCCAGTCCGCGCTCGGCAACGAGTTCGGACCGGTTGACGCCCCAGCGATCTCCGACCTGAGCAGTCGCCGCGACCTGCCCCAATTCCTCTCCCAGCTGCAAGTCGTGGCAAACCAGAACCCGGTCATCGCCGAGCAGCTCGCCGCCGTGACCCGCACCTGGGCCCAGGCCGGAACCCTCAGCGCCCAAGTCGACCTGATCCACATGGAAGACATGCCCACCCCGTGGGTCCAGGCCCATTTGGCCGGGCGCTCAGTAAGGGCCTGGCAAGGCAACCTTGACATAATCACAGCCGCGCTCGAGCGTGCCGGGACGCTCTCGACTGGCGTCGCCGCCGAGTTCGACCAGCTCGCCGCAGGGCGACCTCCGGCACAGCCGAACCTGGTCGCCGTCTACGCCAGCCGTTTGACCATGCCCGAAGCGGGCGATCAGATGCTTGCCGCCGCGCACCACACCGAGCAGGCACTTGCCGCCACCCGTCCACCCCGTCCGGACGGACCCAGCCCAGGCCGGTGACGACCTAAACCTCGGCCACACCGAGGCTCAGCGGCTCGGACCGGGGGACTGTCCGCGGCCGCGGCCCACCCCAGGAGCCGGCTCATCGGGATGGTGGTCGTGGTCAGGCACGTAGACGTCGGCGGCGCCGTGCGTGGGCCGTCTGGGTGCGGCAGCCTCGCAGTCGTCGACGAGCCGCCAGTACAACTCACTGGCGGGTCTCCTGTCCGGGAGTGCTCCGGCCAGCCCTGGCAGGTTCGCGGCGACGTCGTAGCCTGCGGCGTCAGCCCGGCTGATGGCGTCGGCCAGTAACGGCCAATCGTCGCCGGTCGGCAGCCGGGGGTCGATGCTGATCACCAGCTCTTCCCAGCGCTGAGTCGGGGTCGAGTCAGGAGCTGAGGCAGCGGGCTGCCTCCCTTCACCGTGGACGGTTCGAGGGCTGCGGCCGAGCTCGTTGAGGCGGTCACGGGCCTGAGCGGCGGGGTCGAGCACCCAGGCTGTGCCGGCGTCGATGACTTCCAGGTGGACGCTTCCCGGTGGCGCGTCGAGGACCTGGGTGACGTGGTCGATGTGTTCGAGCCAGCGGGGCGGGGGAAGGGCGCCGATGACTTCGGCAGCAGCCCGAATGGTGAGGGCCTGACCGGCGGCCGTCCCGTCTGGGCCGGCCTCTGCGATCCGTTGGTCGACGAGGTGCCCGGCCAGGCTCCCCGCACCCATCAGGGCTTCGAGGAGTTCCTCGCGGCCGTCGGCTTGCAGCATCGCCGCGGGGTCCAGTCCCTCATCCATGACCAGTCGCCGCGGGTTGTCGCCGCGTGCTGTGAGCTGCCAGTAGGCGGGCTCGGCGGCCCGTTCACCGGCCGGGTCGGCGTCGGTGGCCACGACGACGCCGGGCCGGTCGGGTCCGATGTAGGGGCGCAGCTGGTCGGCTTGGCGGTCGGTGAACGCAGTACCCAGCGGCGCCACTCCGACGCCCTGACCATCACAGGCCAGGGTTACCGCGACCGCGTCGACTGGCCCCTCGACCAAGACAGGGGTGGCGCCGGCTGCCAGGTCTTGGCGGGCTTCGTGCAGGCCGAAGAGCTGGTCGCCTTTGCCGAATAGGTCGTTGTTGGCGGTGTTCAGGTACTTGGGTCCGGCCTTTTCGTCCTCGTCCCGCTCGGGGTTGCGGCGGCCGATGAAGCCGTGAATCTCACCGTCAGGGCCGTGGATGGGGAAGGTGAGCCGGTCCCGGAAGCGGTCAATGATCCGGCCGTTGCTGGCGTACATGGCCAGCCCGGTCGCCACGATTTCCTCGTCTGTCGCGCCGTGACGGCGGAGGTGGTCGACCAGGTGAGTCCAGCCCGCAGGTGCGTAGCCGGGAGAGAACCTGTCGTCGTCGAGGAGGTCGGTGCTGAGG